>JAUVJO010000055.1 GCA_030592345.1 Deltaproteobacteria bacterium | reverse complement strand
TGAAAAACAAATAAACTGCCAGGCCCAAGAGGATGAGGGAAAAGATCTTGCGAAAACTGGCTGTAGAAACGTTTTCCAGCAGGTGTGCTCCGATTTGAGCACCGATGATCCCGCCAATACCGAGTAAGATCCCGGCCTTATAGTCAACATTGGCCAGTTTGTTATGTGCCACAAGGGCAGAAAGAGAAATAACGACGATAGCAAGAAATGAAGTCCCCACGCACTTCTGTGCGGAATAGCCGAGGAAAAGCAAGAGAGGCACCATCAGAAACCCGCCACCTAGCCCGGAAAAAGAGGCCCCAATGCCTACCAGAACCCCGAACACAACAAACATCCACACATGCCCACCCATTGTCACCTCCGCACAACTGTTTTTGGTAACCGTTTACGGGTTCAATGGTTCAGGGGTCAGTTAAAAGAATAGAGGTCAGAGGTCAGAATTCAGAGGTCGGAGGTCAGACTTCTGATCTCTGAACGGTGAACCTGTGAACGCCTACTGTTTTTCTTTAGCAAAGGCCCTGGCCTTTTCAGCCATATCTTTTAGGCGATCATCGACTAACCGGAAAAACGTCCCCTTTGGATAGGTCCTGTCTTTTCGTCTCTTGCCTGCCTTTATGCCAGTAAGGATCTCAATGCCTTCCTCAATGATCTTGATAGGATAAATGTGAAACTTGCCGTCCTTGACCGCATCGACGACTTCCGTTTTCAGCATGAGGTCCCTGACGGTCTTCTGCGGCATGATTACCCCTTGTGATCCGGTGAGGCCTTTATGCTTACAGATGTCAAAAAAGCCCTCTATTTTGCGTGTAACGCCGCCAACAGGCTGGATTTCCCCTTTCTGACTGACCGAGCCGGTCACGGCAATCCCCTGAAAAATCGGTACATCGGCAATGGCAGAAAGCAGGGCGAAGAGCTCTGTGCTCGATGCGCTGTCCCCATCCACCATACCGTACGTCTGCTCAAAGCAAAGGCTCGCCGTGAGCGCCAGGGGTTTATCCTGAGCAAAATGCTCACGCAAGTAACTGCTGAGGATAATGACGCCTTTGGTGTGGAGCTTTCCGCTCAGCCGCGACTCTCTGTCGATTGTAACCACACCATCTTTTCCCATGGAGACATTGGCCGTGATCCGGCCTGGCTTTCCGAACATATAGTCGCCGGTTTGAAGGGTGCTCAGGCCATTGATCTGGCCCACCTTGATCCCGTGGGTTTCCACCCAGAAGATGTCTTTCTTGATTAATTCCTGGACCCGTTCTTCCACAAGGTTTGCACGATACTTCTTCTTATCTACGGCCTTTTCCACATGGCAGACATCGATATGTTCTGCTTTCTCCTGCCCGGCCCAGTAATTGGCCTCCTTGATAATATCGGCTATGGCACCCAGCCTGAGGGTCAACTTGTCTTTGTTGCCGGTGAGTTCCAGGCTGTATTCAATGAGTCTGGCGATCCCCGTCCGATCAATATGCTTGAGGTCCTCCTCTTCACAATAGCCTGCCATGCACTGAATGTATTGACGCGTACTGGCCCTGTTCCGCTCAGTCTCATCGTCCAGATGGGCCTTTATCTTGAACATCTGCTTGAAGCGATCATCATAGATATAGAGTAGTTCATAGAGATACGGGTTGCCCGTAACCACAAGCTTGACGTCCAGGGGTATGGGCTCGGGCTTTAGGGTCCGGGTCGTGATAAATCCCAGCATTTCGCTCAGATCCTCGATTTTGACCTCCTGGTGTCTGACAGCCCGCTTAAGGGCCTCCCAGGCAAGGTACCATTTTAAGATATCTGTCGCTTTGAGCACGAGATACCCCCCATTGGCCTCGTGCAAGGCTCCGGGCTTAATCATGGTAAAATCCGTGACCAGGGCACCAAAAACGGCTTCCTTTTCTATCCTTCCAAACAGGGCAGGGTAAGTCGGGTTTGGGATGTAGACTACAGGAGCTCCCTCTGCCTCAGAGTTATCGATCAACACATTCACCTTGTATTTGTTCACTGGAGCAGACCAGGGCATCCCGGCAACCGGGGACTGAGGGGCTTTTTCCTCAGGGCGCTTTCTGAAATCGTCTGTATTGTCCAGAATATCCTTTTTGACTGATTCAAGGTATTCAAGTGCATGAGGATGATTCTTAAACTTCTCGAATATGGGCCTTATCCTTTTTTCCACTACCGAGAGCGACACCTTTTCATCCAGTTCTCTGCGGCGTTTAACGTGCTCCGCCTCGAGTTTTGCTATCTCGATCATCGACTGATTCATCACCAATGACAACTGGTCGCCCCTGTCCCGCATGGCCTTCTTTTCCTCTGGCGAGTATTTTGCCAGTTCTTCCGGAGGAAGGATCTTGCCATCCTTGGCAGGTATAATAGAAATCCCCTGGGGGTCCACTTGCAACAGGAAGTTTTCGGCCTCCACCTTTTCCCTCAGGGCATCGACGTTCTTGCGGCGATTCTGTTCGAACTCCTGCCGGAGGACCTGCTCCTTGTACCGATAGTCATCAGTGCTGAAAGCCTTGGGGACATCGCCGCCCAAGGCTTCCACAAGGTCATCCATGGCCTTTCTGAGGTCTTTGGCTCGTCCCCTGGCCAGCTTCAACGCCCGTGGTTTGTCAGGTTCTTTGAAGTTGTATACATAGCACCAGTCAGGCGGTGGAGGACTTTTTTTGGCCACATCTTCCAGAAAGGCCCGTGCGATGTAAGTTGCGCCCGTGTTGGTCGGTCCTGCCATAAAGATATTGTACTCAGGATCATGCATCCCAATGCCGAACCTCAAAGCCTCCATGGCCCGCTTCTGTCCCACGATACCTGGCGTGGCGTGTGAGAGTTTGCCTGTTGAATCGACCTCAAGTCTCTTGGGATCAATACAGATCCGCAGGTCTCTTACACGCACCTCTTTATATTTCTTGGCCATCTCACACTCCTCTTGTGATTTTGGATTGATACCTTTGCCTCACTTTCTCATATAGTAACACATATTCCCGGGCTGATTCTGCCCATGAAAAATCGGCTCTCATGCCGTTTTTCACGACCTGTGCCCAGGCACCCTTACTATCATAGATTCTCAGGGCCTCCTTGATCTGGCGCAAGAAAGCGTTTGCATCGTAGTCGACAAACTTAAACCCGGTCCCTGTGCCTGAGTCTGGGTCAAACTGCTCGATCGTGTCATCAAGGCCCCCTGTGGCCCTGACAATGGGCACTGTCCCGTATTTTAAGGCGTAGATTTGAGTCAGTCCGCATGGCTCATACATGGAGGGTACTAAAAGCATATCAGCACCTGCCATAATGCGGTGCGCGAGTGACTCATCAAATCCGATCCTGACTGCCATGTTCCCACTGTACTTTTGCCCCAGCTCGACCAAGGCTTGCTGATACTTGTTTTCGCCTGCACCCAGGATTACCAGCCCGGCATCCAGCCTGAGTACATCTTCTGCGATCTGCACGAGCAGGTCACAGCCTTTTTGTGCGGCAAGCCGTGAAATCATGGCAAACAGTGGTCTCGCCATAAGGCGCTGATCAAGGCCCGTCTCGTTTACAAGATCATGTTTACACGAGCGTTTACCCCCCATGTCACCCGGACCGTAGTGAGCCGCGAGATGCGGGTCGGTGGCAGGGTCCCAGGCATTGTAATCTACGCCGTTTAAGATACCATACAGGTCAGCGGATCTCTTCCTCAAAATTGCGTCCATGCCCATCCCGAATTCAGGTGTCTGGATTTCCTGGCTGTAGGTGGGGCTCACAGTAGTAGTGGCGTCAGCATATAATATCCCTGCCTTCAAGAGACTAATATTTCCCCAATATTCAACGCCTTCCGGATGAAACTCACTGGCGGGCAGGCCGCTGATCGAGAGATTGTCAGCAGGAAAGAGTCCCTGATACCCCATATTATGGATCGTAAAGACAGAGGCGACTCGAGAGAAAAACGGATCTGTACTGTAAAGGGTCTTGAGATAGGCAGGCATCAAGCCGGTCTGCCAGTCGTGGCAATGGACCACATCAAAATGAAACCCGGCCTTTTTGGCAAAAAGGAGGGCGGCGCGGCTGAAATAGGCAAAACGTTCCAGGTTATCAGGATAATCTCCGTCCGGGGTGCCGTACAGGTTGTCCCGATCAAAGAAACCCTTTCTGTCAAACAGATAGACAGGGACCCCTTCGTTGGTGGCCGTTTCCAGGACATCGCCCTGAAGGATTCTATCGCCTAAAGGAACTTCAAGCCCTTCCACGACCTTTCGGACAGGAAAATTTCCGTCCCTGACCATCCCGTAAAATGGAAGCCCCACCCTCACGTCGACACCCAATTTCTTAAGTGCGCAAGGCAGTGCGCCGGCCACGTCAGCCAGACCGCCTGTCTTGGCGAAAGGGGCTACTTCCGGTGCGAGAAACCAGACCTTCGGGGATTTGCTCATGAAATGATCCAGGTTTTATGCGTTGTCTCTTACCACAGCCTCCAGCAAATCACCATAGATGTCAGGCACAGAATAGATCACACGGTTCCATGACGGTATCTGTGTCCCCTCTTTCTCTTCTCTTACCTGTTTCCATGCCGTGGCAATAAAATCCCTGAAGTATCGGACGGTGAGTTCTTCCTGGTGGCGGTCATAGATCAAGTCGTTCGACTCAGCGTCGTCGCTGTAGCTTTTCACAAAGCTCAATGCTGTATTGTAATAGGTGTGCTGCACCATATTGACAAAGGCGTCATCAATCGGCATACCGTGTGAACGGATGTAGTTCACATAGAACTTCGTGATGTCCACTGCCATACGGTGGAGTCCCCCCGTGACGTCTTTTTCGGAAAGCTCCTGGTGTTTGTGCTCATAGTTCCTGCACAAGTCGATCTGGGCAATCTTTTTGGGCGTCAGCCGGCCGTACACCTCAGAGAGGGTGCTAACTTCAAGGCCCCAGTCATAGGCCATGTTTATGGCCCGGGCAATGCGGGTCAAAAAGCTGAACTCACCAGCCAGGGGATAACGAAAGGTGCGATGATAACGGAAGAATTCCTCCAGCATGGTGTAGCCCCGGTCGTGCATGATTTTGGCCAGGGTTTCTACAAAAGGGGCTACAAAGAGCCTTGTGGTTCTTCCCTTCATCTCTTTGGCGCTTGGTGAAATACGGGCATAATAGCCTTTGCAGAACTCAAAGTCGTTGTTGGGGTTGGCCGTGGGCTCGATAAGGCGGCCGAGGAGCAAGCGGTCGTAGGTTACAATATCGCAGTCGTGTAAGGCAATTACGTCGCAAATCTCGCTCGCAAAGAGATATCCCATAGTAATCCACACGGACTGGCCCTTACCAGGCACGCCAACCGGGATTTTTTGTTCCTGCAATTTCTTGAATATCGTCTGAATCCTCGGCCCTTCCACCCATACGACCTTGACATCCCGATTTTTCTTTTTGAGCTTGAAGAAATACTCCCTGGCCTCCTTGAACTCCTTTTCTTCCTTGGCACCCCCCAGGGCGACCACGACGGAACAAAGATAATCCACCTGGTTAATCTGATCGACGATGTTTTCCAGGACTCCTGGTACATGAATTTCATCATATAGTGATGGCAGAAGAAGGCTGATATACATATGTTTGGAGAATTCTTCCAGTTTTCTTTCCAGCCGTGCGAGGTGTTCTTCAGGATCAAAGAGATCGTAAAACCCGTGGATGGTTGTAATAGAGCCTTCCTGGTGAAATTCGCCCACGATTGTATCCTCCCCGTTATTTCGTCACAAACTCATTGTTACAACTCGCGTATCCGTTCAAGGTTCACCGTTATCCGTTATCTGACCTCTGACCTCCGACCTCTGTCCTTCGCCCCCTGACCGTCGGAGAACGGAAAACGTAGAACTGTGAACGGTTACCAACTCGCCCGTCGGCTTCATACCGGTCACAACGATTGGCAATGGCAGCCACAGATCATCCCTGCCTAATAATAATGTAGAAATTATTTCCGTCCCGGGTCGCCTCGTGGCCTGCCTCGCCGCCGTGTATCTCAACAGCGTTTTTGACAAATGCGAGGCCGTGTCCGGTTCCGGGTATGTTTGCAGCGCCGGCGCCTCTATAGCCCTCATCAAAGATCTTTTGGCATTCCTCAGAAGGGATGTTGGGCCCGGTACTAAATAGACTGTACTTAATCCCATCCTCGCCCTGGCCGAAGTATTCATTGAGGATCTCTTTTCCGCAAGCTATGTATTTTTCCCGCTCGCCCTCCTCCGTGATCACCTCCCGGGTGTATTTAAGGGCATTTGAGAGAAGATTCGAATAGACCTGTGTCATTAGGCCGACATCTATGGCTGATACGGGCTCTTCGTCAGGGATCCCACCACATGTATTTACTATTCTGATCTCTCTTTCGGCAAATCGATCGGCAAATTGTTCCAACTGCGGGACAATGACCGCCTTGCTCATGTCGCAGGATACGGTACGGAGTGTGAGACGGCCCTCGTCAAAATGGCTCCTGCGAAGGAGTGTTTCGAGGAACAGGCTTGAACTTTGGTGATGCTTTTCAATGTTTCCAAGCTCTTCCATGAGCCCGCGATTTACGTCTGTCAACTCAGCTAAAAGTGGCTCAAACTCGGCCTTGAGTTGTGGCCCGGGTGCGGACGTGAGCTTTCCGAGGAGCCCTTCGATCTCCTTGTTTTTCAAGATTTTACCCCTTAATCGTCTCAGAAAGAGCCTGTAAATCATGTTAGGCACAATCACATTGTGTTCGATATCAGTAACAAGGCTTTTGATAAACTTTACGTGTTCTACGTTTTTCTCGAGCAAAAAGCGCATGTGGATACTGAAGCCGATACGATTGGCATATTTTTGAAAGAAAAGCTCCTGGTGCCTATCCAGGCCCCCACAAGGATACACCTCTAATATCCCTATGACTTTATCGTCCCCTCCAAGGGGAAGTTGTTTTATCAGAAGTCGATTTCCTGGTATAGCCAGAACCAAGGCGTGGTTCGTGAAGTAAGGGTCCTTAGCAGCCTTGATTTCCGGCGGGGGCGGGGTACCCAGGTCTTCTTGCCCTTCTTCTGTGCTCGCTACAAGGGCCAGGCTGCTTTCCCTGAAGTCCATGACATAGAGTCGAGCATTCAGGTGGAAGAAGACCTTGGGTATGGCTACTGAGACCTGATATACATCCTGAATGCTTTCGAACTCCTGGGCCAGGTCAAAGAAGGTCTTTAAGGCGTTGCTCTCAACTCGCGTAAAGCCGTACTTTGTGTAATCGGTCTTCTTGTCCTCGACCCTTTTTATAATGTAGTCGGAAATGGCCATCGGTTTGGGGCCTCCTGGTTAGCCAAAACATGATTTCCCGGTATACCTGATACGGGATGAAAATGTCAAATGAAACCCAGCGGTTCTGTGTAGTTATAGATTGCAAAGAAGCCATCTTGCCTATGTTGAGACCTTGCCGACTGCCGCCAGGTAAATGGTGGTCTCCTCTTCTCCATCTACCTTGATCACTTCATTAATGTCCTGATCGTAGAAGGCCCCGATCGGGCAACAACCCAGGTTCAGGGCCGTTGCGGCAAGCTGCAGGTTTTCTGCAATGTGTCCGGAATCCATAAAAATATAACGGATGCAGCGATCACGGTATTTCCACATGGACCGAAGCCAGATGGCGGTCCATATGAAGAGCACAGCACCCATGGCTACCATGCCCTGGTCCATGGCGGCCCGTCGCAGGGGATCTGCAAAGTTCCCCTGGCTGATTTCTTCCAGGACAAAATCGAAAACATTGAAATGATAGATGCCCTGTCGCAAGTCCGACACACGATGGATACTCAAGTAGGTCTCCACTGGATAGAGCGCGCCGGCTGAAGGGGCGGTCCTAAACTGATAGTCAGGGGCCTGGAGCGTGATGCCCTGGGTTGCCCAAAGGAGGCCTGCCAGCATTTCGATGCTGATCGGTTCAGAGGTATAACGCCTCCTGGAACGCCTTTGGTTCAAGATGCTCCAGAGGCTCTCTGTTTTTTCAAAGTCAGGTCTAGGCAAGTTGATCCTTGGGAGATCCGGATAGTGCTTGTAAACAGGAGGCCTTGGGATCGGCCCGAAATCCTCTCTTCTTCTAATCGAGGTGCTGTCGTATTTGGTCTGTTTCAGGTAGTGATAGGCGATCCCGTCCTTATATGATTTCATGGCCAGCCCCCTCAAAACAAGTGCTTGTTATAGACTTTCACATATTAAATTTCACAAGGCCAGAGGGAGGAGGCTGTATTGTAATACGCCGACGACCGATAACGCTGTGAAATTTAATATGTGAAAGTCTATACGTGTGGAAAAGGACGTGAACTACTAAACTATTTACATGATGCCATGATCGTTGTCAATTTATGAAGCCTGTCCACTCACGCAAAGGGAGGTTTTGTTTAGACACCAACCTGTGCGAAAAAAATTCGTCCAGAGCTTTTAAAGGCCACAGAATTGTGCCATAGGTGAACGTAACACAAGCACGGACAAGGACAAATGAAAGGTGCTGGAGAAATGACCACCGACGCTGAAAAGATAAGACAGGCAGCCAGGCTCGATCAACTTTGCATAAACACAATACGGATGCTGGCTGTGGACGCTATTGAAAAGGCCTGCTCGGGCCATCCCGGGATGCCGATGGAGGCCGCAGACATAGGATACATACTTTGGACCCGATTTCTTAAGCACCATCCAACTAGCCCTCTGTGGCCCAACAGGGACCGGTTTGTCCTGTCAGCAGGCCATGGCTCAATGCTCCTGTACGCGCTTCTCTATCTCACAGGCTACGAGGTTTCCCTTGATGATATTCGCCAATTCCGCCAATGGGGCAGCAAAACCCCCGGACATCCCGAATACGGGATCACACCGGGTGTTGAAACAACAACAGGCCCTTTGGGCCAAGGCTTTGCCAATGCAGTCGGTATGGCCATGGCCCAAGAATACCTCACTGGGTATTTCAACCGCCCCGGCTACCCTGTGGTCGATTATTTCATATATGCCATGGTGAGCGACGGAGACGTTATGGAGGGGATTACCTCAGAGTCAGCCTCGCTGGCCGGTCATCTGGGCCTGGGCCGCCTGATCTATGTATACTTGGACAACCGGATTACTATCGAAGGAAGCACAGACCTGACTTTCACTGAAGATGTGGGCAAGCGGTTTGAGGCTTACGGCTGGCACGTAGAAAAGACGGACGGTTACGGCCTTGGTCAAATCGCTTCAGCCCTGGCCCTAGCAAAGGAGGAAACTCAGAGACCTTCGTTGATCATTGCCCGCACCCACCTGGGTTACGGAAGCCCCAACAAACAGGACAAGGCGTCGGCCCACGGTGAACCCCTGGGAACAGAGGAAACGCCGTTGGTAAGGAAACAATTCAACTGGCCCGAGACGTTGTTCCACGTCCCTGAAGAGGCCCTGGTCCACTTTCGAGCTGCTGTAGAAAAAGGCCGACAAAAAGAGGCAGAGTGGTTGAGTCTCTTTGAGTCTTACGCTGACAAATACCCGGATTTGGCAGGAGAGTGGAATTCATTTCAGGAAGGAAACTTACCGGATGGCTGGCAAGAGGCCCTGCCCAAATTTGAATCTGGCCACGAATCCATAGCCACGCGAAGTGCTTCGGGCAAGGTGATCGAGTGTGTGGCCCGAAAACTTCCTGCCTTGCTGGGTGGTTCTGCAGACCTTGCCCCCTCTACAAAGACATACATTAAGGGTCTTGGTGTCATCAAGAAAGATCCATGCGGGAGAAATATCCACTTTGGCATCCGGGAACATGCCATGGGCGGCATATTAAATGGTATGGCCCTGAGTCAGGGTTTGGTCCCTTATGGAGCTACGTTCCTGGTATTTTCCGATTACATGAGGCCAGCAATACGCCTGGCCGCCCTCATGAAGCTACGGGTAATCTATGTGTTTACGCATGACTCTGTGGCCGTGGGAGAGGACGGGCCTACCCACCAGCCAGTGGAGCACGTGGCAGCCCTAAGGGTCATACCGAATCTGGTTGTGTTGCGACCCGCAGATGCCAACGAGACAGTCTTTGCGTGGAAGTTGGCCCTTGAGCGCAAGGAAGGCCCCACGGCCTTGATCCTTACCCGTCAGAACGTCCCAATTATTGACCGTGCCCGGTTTGCCTCGGCAGGGGGCCTCTTAAAGGGCGGCTATGTGCTGGCCGACGCACCGCAGGGCACACCGGAAATCGTGATCCTGGCTACCGGATCAGAGGTCCATCTGGCACTGGCTGCTTATGAAAAACTCGTCCAGCAAGGGGTTGCAGTTCGCGTCATCAGCATGCCGAGCTGGGAAGTCTTTGAAGCGCAGGATACGAGCTATCGCGAAGAAGTATTACCTGCTAGCGTCACTGCCAGGCTGGCTATCGAGGCAGGGGTGCCCATGGGGTGGGAACGTTATGTGGGCCTCCAGGGCAAGATCCTCGGTATTGAGCGCTTTGGAGCCTCCGCACCCGGTGGGATCGTCCTGGAAAAATTTGGCTTTACTGCCGACGCCGTAATTGCTGCTGTAAGAGAGATGCTGGAAAAAAGTTAACCGTTCACTGTTCCCCGTTTTCCGTTTACCGACGTGCTACCGGCGGTAGCAAGGACCAGATATTTCTGATAGATGCAGTACGGGTAAATTACAGTCCAATGGAAAAAATCAAGAACTACAATTTATTACAAACTATAAGGATGCTACGGACAACGGACAACGGACAACAGTGAACTGTGAACGGATACGGAAAGACTTAAAGGGAGGAAAAAACACCTATGGCACGTCACAAGAGGATTGAAAGACGAAAAGAGATAGACCGCCGACGCAGGCGCCTGGAAAAGAGAAGAAAACTGCGGGCCAAGGGCTTGCTGAACGAAGAAGGCAAACAAGTTAATAAAGCTTAGCCGACCCGTACGCACAGGGCGCAACTAAGAGTTGGGAGTAGAGAACGACTCATCTGCATACTTCCGGACTTTGGCAGGCAATGGAAGAAAAGTGAGCTAAAGTGTCTAAAGTGCCCTAAAGTTAAGGACTTGAAGAAACAGTTTTATTATTGAAAAAAAGTGAGTCCAGCCTTTAGCGGGATTAAGCAGTGCGCCTCCAGCTTAACATATTAAAAATAGGCAGAATACCTCAATCCCGCTAAAAGCGGGACTCACTTTAGTTCACTTTAGGCACTTTAATGTACTCCACAAATGCGGCGCAAGTCCTTTTAAGAGTATGCATCCCCCAAATTCTGGATACGCCCCA
The DNA here is from genome assembly GCA_030592345.1 of Deltaproteobacteria bacterium. GTDB lineage: Bacteria > Desulfobacterota > Desulfobacteria > Desulfobacterales. The sequence goes on along the minus strand of JAUVJO010000055.1, from coordinate 1,679 downwards.
CACTACACACTCCACATCTTCACCACTCCTTCAGTCGTAGTCTGCACAGTCATGCCGGGCAAGGCATTGTGCAGCTTCTCGGCAAGTCTCGGCAGGACGACCTCTTCGCAAGGGGCGTGTCCCAAGGCGATGCAAGCAGTATCTGTCTGTTGAAAAACCTCGCAGTTGTGGTAGTCGATCTCACCCAGAATGACTGCGTCAAGGGCAAGCCGAACTACACATCCTGTCTGGAATCCGGCACCACTCCACACACCCACGTTTCGGACCGTCCTTGCCGGATCACCCAAAACGAGGGTCCCTGGTGAACCAGTCGCCTTTTTCATCTTCCGCGCGAGTCGTCCAAGGTTGGTCGACCTTTTCAACACGCCCAGCCGCCCTTGGCCATAGGTCTTCTTTTCGATGAGAGGATACAAATCGTACGCTGGCTCTTCATATGGGTGCGAGCCTTGTAATGCCAGCAGTACTTCCGCTTGGCAGCTCTCAGGCACAAGCACTTCCAGTCGCCATTCCTTTGCTTCCTCAAACCGTCCTGCCTTGCCGAGGTATGGCTTTGTGGCGTCCGCGCCTCGGAAAGTGCCCGTGCCAGCCACTTGAAACGAACAATCTGTGTATTTTCCGATCACCCCGGCGCCAGCCTGACAAAGAGCCGCCCGTATAGTCTCTACGTGGCCCTCAGGAACGAACGTGGAGAGCTTCAAAAACCTGTCCTCAGCCACGGAGACCAAAGGCGTTCTCTCTTGCTCCAGGCCCGCCAGGTCGGCAAGGATATCGTTGATGCCTCCTGGTGTGATGTCGAGGTTTGTGTGGGCACAATAGACCGCGAGTCCCGCCCGTACGATCTCTGCGGCCACTGCGGCTATCGGTTCTGACTCGTCCAGGTTTTTTAGGGGCCGATAGAATCTGGGATGGTGCGTAATGAGCATCTGGCACCTGCGTTTCTTTGCCTCCCGCACAACAGGGAGTGTCGCATCAAGTGCGAGGAGGATACTGCTCACTTTCCAGTCAGCGTGGCCCGCGTGGAGCCCGATGGGATCGTTCGCGTAACGCATCCACGGCGGGGCAATCGTTTCCATCACTTGTATTACGTCACGGACAGTGGTGGCCATGGTCACACTCCATCTATCCCTCTGGGGAATCATTTTTTTTCTCAATTTCTCTTCGTTGCATAAGATCAAAGTAGTCATCCGCTTCTTCGATGCTTTGAAAAATCGCTTCAGGAGGTAAGGCTTTTACGATTTCAAAAACCTTTGTTATTTGTGGTTGAAGATTCGCCATTATTACGCTTCCCTTGTGTGCCTCAATAGCTTTCCTGGCCATAAACAGCACTTGCAATCCCATGCTACTAATATAATTCAACTTTGTCATATCAAACATTAAGACCTTTGTAGAGACATCAAAAAGAGGGGCAGGCCTCTTGTCGCAGAGACGATACGTATTCGTATCAAGTCTCCCGTCCAATGTTACCACGAATATGCCCTCCTGTCGTTTTTCTACATGAACCCTAAGCGACATAATTGCCCCCTTTTCTTGAGACCAAAGATCATTATTTGCAATTATACCTCGGAAGGTCACAAATTGCGCTTTTCTCGGTGAGTCATGAGCATCAAGAGCAAGGCGCGAAGGCGCGGAATAGCTGGCTATTGCAAGCCTGAGCAACGCGGCTATTGATGTTCATGGCC
>JAUVJO010000277.1 GCA_030592345.1 Deltaproteobacteria bacterium | reverse complement strand
TTGTGTTTTTTCTGCTTCTTTTACGACCGCTACCTCGGCCTCGTTCATCGCCTGCACCCATTCAGGCGCTTTGGCCTCTGGTGCCGGCCTCGGGGGAACGGAAGATGGATCAAAGTCAACAACACAAGTATTTTCTTTCTGCTCCACCCTGTAAGGAACCGCCTCACGCAGTTCGATGGCGATGACAGCCGTATCTCCCATCTTTGGGCTTTGTATCGGAAGAATGCGGTCCACTGCGCTATTAAACCGCGTTGTTATGAGCGGGCGCTTTTGAAATTGAGGAATCCTGGCATCTAAGAGCTTCAACAAAAGCCTTTTCTCAGAAGTCTTCTCTGTTTCGCATTGGATCTTTCTGGTAGCGCCTATGATGACACGGGATTTGCCGCCGCCCATCATTTCAAAATCGATCCGGTTGACCCATGCTGGTTTCTTGTCTGTCTTTTCTATCTTTTCTATTTTTTGGGCTTCGATCGGAGTTTCAACCGTTGGTTCAGGCTTTACCTCAGCCGCAAGCGTTGGTTCAGGCTCCTGCTCGGTTTCAATCGTTTCTTCAGGTTTGGCCTCAACACTGATTATTGGTTCAGGCTTTACCTCAGCCGCAAGCGTTGGTTCAGGCTCTGGCTCGGTCTCAATCGCTTCTTCAGGCTTGGTCTCAACTCTGATTATTGGTTCAGGCTTTGCCTCAGCCGCAAGCGTTGGTTCAGGCTCTGGCTCTTCTTGCTCTTTGGGCTCTGCATCCTGCGAGACTTCACCTGTCCCTTCCGGCTCCTGCTGCTCCTGCTGCTTTTCCTGCTCCTTAGGTCCCTTTGGCTCCACAACTGGCTTTGTGAAACGCAGCGAAACTCGATGGTTATCCCGCGTCACTTCATAAGGAACGTCTTCGTTCAGGAGGATCTCGATCCGCGAGGAAGGTTTTTCTCGCTTTAGCTCAGATGCTTCAATACGCTCGATCAATGTGCTGTCCGGCGTATAGCTCTTTTGAATCCCTTTTAGGGCCGTATCGCGGAAGTAGAGGGCCACACCAAGGGGAAACTTATGCTTTACTGCCGTGTACATGAGCGACTGATTCCCCTTGATAGTCACGATGGTCTTTTCATTGTCCTCAGAAACGCTAATGTTGTAGATCGTTCTCTGCTCGAGTGCAGGCTCCGGTGAGACTGCTTCGGGTTTGGCAGGAGGCTTGGATGCACAACCTGTCAGTAGAAACAGGACTCCAACAAGAAACAACGAGCATCGCACATTGAAAACGACTTTAGTATTCGCACTCATTTTACACCTCTCCAACGTTTTCCGTTCACCGTTCACCGTTCACCGTTCACGGTTCACCGTTGTCCGTTATCCGTTATCCGTTATTTGTTGTCTGCCCTCTGCCCTCTGCCCTCTGCCCCCTGTCCTTCGGTGAACGGACAACGGACAACGGTGAACGGACAACGGTTACTAGTCATTTAACGGTAGTCTTTTTGATTCTTAAGTCCGTGGTCTGAAGCTTCATTTTGCCTGAAACAAAGTCTTCGATTTCTTCCTCCACAATTACCCTGTCTTGTAGAATTTTTTTAACACGTCCGAAATGTTGACCAAGGTATGTGCCCTTGGTGATAATGTATCCCTTGCCAGAGGGCTCTTCTACGAGGGCCCTGTTTCGATCAGGTGAGAGGATGATAGCCACAAGGTTGAGCTGGCTGAGAGCAACCTTTTGAAGCGGTGTGAGAGGCGGCCTTTTTTTCTTGATCTTCTTCTTGGCAGGCTCGACACGTTCTGCTTCTGTTGGAAAAAGCGGCTTAAAAGGGTCGCGTTTACCTGCCGGGTCATACAGATACGCAGTTTTTTTCTCGATTACTTCGGCAGGCTCCGTGATGGCCGAAACAGTTGCCGGGATCACGGGCTTTTTCTCGTCCGGCAGTGGCTCCTTCCTGGCCGCCTGCAAAGGGGGCTTTGTCAGTATTTTTGTTTGTATTTTTGTCTCTGGGGCTTTCTGCTCAACTTTTTGGGCCGGGGCCGGTACCTCTTGTGGAGGCTTGGTTTTTGGCTCGACTATCGGGCGTCTGACAGGCGTCTCCTTGCCTGGTTTCGCTGTCGGAGGAGGGGCTTCCTTGGCGATCGTTACCTTCTTTCGAACCAGTGGAGGCTGTCGGGAAGGCTCTGGCTCCGAAGGGCCTTCGCACCCGGCCACAACAGCAAGCATCAGGATCACGCAGAAAAACAAATTGCGAAAAGTGGCCACGTTGGTCATATTAACGTCTTTTCCCTTTTTTTCTCTTTTTTGATTTGCCCTTTGCCTGCTCTTCTTTTGGCGTTTCCACGAATTGATACGTTGTGGCCACACACGATGCCTTCAGGGTCCCTTCAGCTTTTGCATTACCGATGGTCAACTTGGAGATATTGACGATCCTGGGAAGCCTTGCCACTTTGTCAAAGAATATGGCCAAATTGTGATACCCGCCTGTGACCTCTATCTTTACGGGGATCTCGGCATAGAACTCTTTTGTTACTTCTTTGTCGGGTTTGAACAACAAGAACTCCAGGCCCGAACTTCTCCCGGATTTTGATATGCCTTCCAGGAGAGCCGGAATTTCCTTCTTGTCCGGAAGGAGCTGAAGGGCAAGCCTGAACCTTCCCTGGGCCTCTTTGTACTTCTTCTCGTACTTATCAAGGTCTCTTACCGCGGCTTTTGCTTTGGCTACCTTGTTCTGGAGGTCGCCATAGTTTTGCTTCAACATGGAGATTTTGTCGGAATTCGGCATATAATAGAAATAAAAGAATCCGCCTCCCAATATAAAGAACGTACCCGCACAGATAGCAATCCGCTGCTTCTTAGTGAGTGCCGCAATCTTTTCAAAGGGAATACTCGGTAATGAAAGTTTTGCCATGCCTTTAGCCTTTGTGTATTATCGCTTTTCAGGTTTTGCTTTTTCTTTCTGTTTTGGCTTGGACACGTGGGACGTAATTGCAAATTCCTTGAGCTTCTTTTCCGCCTTGTCAATATGCTTGGACGAGATGAGATTCACCGTCTCAAAACAAGGTGAATTTTCGACACGTGTCATGAAATCGGCCACGGTCTTGTTGTCAGTGGCCACACCGGAAAGCTTCATTTGACCCATAGTCTCGTTCAGACTCGTAAGCCACATCTTGTTTGGAACCACAAGACTCGTAAGCGCATCCATGAACCGGACCGGACCGGTGCGATCCGCTTCAAGCCGTGCAATGACATCCATCTTTTCTTCCAGCTTCCGGAGCTCTGCTTTGATCTTGTTAACCTTTTTCTCGATGGCTTGATATCTCGTGAGCTCTGTCCGTACTACACCAATCTTGGTATTGAGATCGGATATTGTGCTGTTCATGGATATTGTGAGGTACACCATCGCGCAGACGGCAAACACGATACAAAGGATAAATATCGATGCTTGTTGACGAATGTTTTCCTTTTGGCGTGCGGCTCGAACCGGTAATAGGTTGATCCTGATCACTTGTCGTCCACCCTCCTTGTTGCAAGGCCAATGCAAATCGCCGCCTGGGGGGCAATGCGGCTGAGATAGTCTGGGTCGTGTTCCTTTTCTTTGATAGTCAAGGCCCTGAAAGGATCGAACATCTCCACATTAATTGACGTCTCAACCGTCAAATGTTCGACAAAACCGGGGGTCTGCGTGGCACCCCCGCTTAAGAGAATCTTCCCGATCTCGTTGTCAGGATACGTGGAATAGTAAAAGTCAATGACTTGTCTGATTTCGCCACACCATTTGGAGATAAAAGATGACATAATCGCCTGGAGGTCTTCCTGGGCCATCCTGCCTGCTGCCTTGCCTAGCTTTATCTCCTCAGCTTCTTCAAAGGAACAATTAAGGTGAGCTGCGATCTCGCGAGTGATTTCTTCTCCGCCAACTGCCACGTCCCGTGTAAAGTCTGAGGCATTGTTCTTTACGATATTGACATTGAGTTTGTTGGCCCCGACATCAACAAGGGCGACGTTTTTTTCTTCTTGTATGTAACTATCTTCAAATACTTTTTCCAATGCAAATACATCAACATCGATCACGCATGGATTCAGGTCGGCCATTTCCAGAACGTCTATGTATTCATTGATGACTTCTTTCTTGGCCGCAACGAGCATCACGTTCATTTGATTCGGATTCGCTTCATGATCCCCAAGGATGTGAAAGTCAATATTCACATCTGCCACGTCAAATGGTATGTACTGCTCAGCCTCATATTGAATGCTATTACTAAGCTCCTCTTCCGACATTTTCGCCACGACAATCTTCTCGATCATGACGCAATAACCAGCAATGGAAGTGGCCACGTTCTGTTCCTTAACCTTCAGGTCTTTCACCATGGCTTTGATTGCATTGGCTACGACCTCGGGTTGCTTGATCCGCCCTTCAACTATGGCACCCTGCGGTAAGTTGACCATACCCAACTTACTTAAAGTTCGAAGTTCCTTTTTTTCCAGCACTTCGCAGAGCTTGATAGTTCGGGAACCAATATCCAGTCCGATGAGATGGACCTTCTTCTTAACAAACATGTCATTCCTTTATTCAGGGAATACCTTTTCTTTTTCAGAAAGATTGTATCCGAGAGCCAACAGGATTTTCCGTTTGGTCTCCAGCCTGCAATTCTTGCCCTTTTCTATCCTGTCAAGCGTTACAGGAGAGACACCGGCCTTTCTTGCCAGTTCCGCCTTGCTCATCAAAAATGATTCACGAATCTCTTTTAACGTCTCATTGCCCATTTAGACTTCCCTCCTGCAGGAGCTATAGTGTAGTGTCGGTTCACTGTTCAC
>JAUVJO010000193.1 GCA_030592345.1 Deltaproteobacteria bacterium | reverse complement strand
GCCAAAGCCACACGTTTCTCCCCTTAAAATCTTCCGCAGAATCTATAATGTAATCTTTGGGGCTTGGTCAAGGAAAACATTTGAATCCACAGATTTCGCAGATTACACGGATTTTCCTAATCCTTATGAAGGATGTGGCGAAATCTATAGGGTTCAATTCCCCGCAGCTTGCTGCGATATAGACTTTCACATATTAAATTTCACAAGGCCAGAGGGGAGGCTGTATTGTAATACGCCGACGACCGATAACGCTGTAAAATTAAATATGTGAAAGTCTATAGAAATGACAACACACTTATTTTGATAGTGCCCTTGCCCATTCTATCATTGTTACCCAGCAACATTCATGCAAGCGTATCCAGAACGGGGGGATGCGTCCTTTTGAAATCCCTTGCGCCGCATTTGTGGAGTACATTAAGTGCCTAAAGTTGAGGTATTCTGCCTATTTTTAATATGTTGAACAGGAGGCGCACTGCTTAATCCCGCTAAAGGCGGGACTCACTTTCTTTCAATAATAAAACTGTTTCTTCAAGTCCTTAACTTTAGCGCACTTTAGACATTTTAGGCACTTTAGCGCACTTTCTTTCTTCCATTGCCTGCCAAATTCCAGAAGGATGCCGAAGGGTTGTTGTCTCCCCCCAGCTCTTAGATACGCAGCATTCATACCTCAGGCGCACAGAGCGAAGCGGGGCTCTTTTCGGGTTGTTTTGTGCAAACACAAAAAAAGGCAGGGCCATTTCTGGCCCTGCCTTAGATGTCTGATATTAACAAAAACGGCTAGCTCTTCACAAATCTCCTCCTCACCACCACAAGGCCGATCAGGCCGGAACCAAGCAGCCAGACAGCGCCGGGGATGGGGATCTGCGGGTAATTGGAGATATCGCCACTGAGAACTTCGGAACTTTTAAAGCCATCAAGTGGTTTAGTGCCCGCCGCTACTTCAAAACTGATGTTAAACTGGCCAGTATACGGTACAATGGGCATACCGTAATAGTTGAGCAGGGCATCGTTTTTCTTATCCGTAAAAGAAGCCATTGTGACACACCACTTGTCCAAATACGGGGAAAATGCCACGCAGGTTACTGTGTCGAAGATGAATTCACCGTTATAAATGAGTTCTGTATCCTTATCAGTAGTGGTAATCACGGGAACACCCCCTGTCAGGGTCAGCGAACCTCCTTGTCCAAAACTCCATGTATATATGTTTCCTGAGCTCGAGGTATTAACCATAGGCCCTGTGGTAAAATTCAATAGCCCTTTAGTCAGGTCGTGCCCCACACCGGCGTGACTGGGCGTGCCTAAACCCATAACTTGATCAACCTCTATATTGGCTCCGACAAGCGGGGCATCCCCCCCTGCCCATGAAATAGTCCCGGTGGTTATGGTATCAATATCGAAGTGGATCTGGCTCGCGGCTGCATGGATGGGCGAAAAAAAGAGAAAAAAAGCGGCAATTGCAACTACCGCGAGCCCTGGCCCTCCTGCTAGTCTTTGTTGCTTTTTACGAAGCATTTCTGACATCCTTCCTGCCTTTTCAGTTCTCTCAGCCCCTTTATCTTGAGGGGGAGCCTCACGTGTCACTAGGCATTAAGCCGTGTTAGCCATTGTTATTCCAACGCATAACGCTTGTTGGACACCCGCTGTCGCAATTAACCCGTACTCCAAACCGGACGCGATTGTCAAGTCCAAATTAGCAATTCTTATTATGGCTTCCGGCCTGTTTCATGGGAATGGGCACCTCAATAGCACAAGGGTTCCAGGAAATTCACAATATGCCGTCATTGTAGAATATATTTGCTATAGAGGGGGGCTTTCGTTCCTGATATCGGATATAAAGAAATTGGACTCATTTCATACCTGAACGGTGAACCCTGAACCTGTGAACGCTTACACTAATGGTAATCGTGCAAATCTTTTGGTGGACGTTTTGGTTGACAAAGTCTTGAAATTTGGTGTAAACGATACCGGTTGGTCGTATTGTCTTGGAAGTTGCTTAACTGTTTGGACCTGTGCGGTTAGGTTTCGGTTTTGCTGTTCCATAAAATTGTATATTCACCGCAAAGAGCGCAGAGATATAGACTTTCACATATTAAATTTCACAAGGCCAGAGGGAGGAGGCTGTATTGCAATACGCCGACGACCGATAACGCAGTGAAATTTAATATGTGAAAGTCTATAAATGATTTCCCTTTTGCCGTTGAGTGGCCGGCAAAGGGAAACCGCTCAGCAGCTTCGCTGCAATAGTTCCTAGTGCCCGCAGGACTGAGTGCCGCCCTGTCAGCGGCAAATAAAAAAAGAACCTTTGCGACCTCTGCGTCTTGAGCGTAGCGGGCGGTAAATAGGCTGGTCGTATCAAGGTCAAACACGGGGGTAACACTATGTGCAGCAGAATGGGAATTTTCGGTCTCTTAGCCTTTTTTTTGATGGCTTTTGCCGGACTTGCTTTGGCAAGCCCCCCGGTCGCACCACCGGTTGAGGGTTTTGGTATTAGTACTTCTTGTGATGTTGAGGTTGCAGGGGATTTTATAGAACATGACTCGTTTACCTGGACCTATGTTGCAGATACGACAACAGAAGGTCAACGCGCATTATGGCACGGAACCTATGAAATTCCATTGTCCTCTGTTGATCCTCTGTTTCTTTTTGTAGGTGGTCAAGCTGCCGAGGTTCGCTATGTTAATAAACTGGATTCAGTTGATAGTTCTGTTACCCAATTCAACAAGACCTTTGTGGCACAGTCCGACGATGTTCCCAATTTGATCGTGAGCAAGGATTTTGGGTATGAGGCTTCACAGACGAGTATGATAGCAAACGCAGCCGATAAAGAAAGGATAGGCTTGAGTATCGTTGCTAACGGCGACGACCCGACGGTTCACCTCACAACAAACTTTCTGGGTGGCGGTGGTGGTGGCGGTACTGGAGAGCCAGGAGTTGGTAATATGCCTTCTCTTTGTCCGTGGATATCAGACGAGCCTATACCGGCAACGAATGAGTTCATAGCTGCCGGCAGTTCTATTTCCACTACTCATCAAATGGTGTCTCACACGGCTTCGGACGTGACAGCAACTGTAGTACCAACGCTTAATCATAGCATTTCGGCAGAAGGTGCTGGCACAGCAACTGCGCAGATGCGGGCACAGTTAATTGAAGGTGACGACTCGGTTGGAGCTGAGGTGACCAGGACCATTATTTTCCCTCAACCCCCATTTTACGACTACGAGTTTGTTGTTCCTAATTTGATCAGCAAAACTGTTTACGACGAGAAGACTTCAGCTTCTGGTGTGATCGACAAATTCAACAAGTCCATGCACTATCATTCAACGATCCCTCAATGGCAAATGCCAGAGCCGTGGTATGGCGTTGAGTAGGGTGAAGCGGCAATGTGCGCATCCCCCGTTTCGGCGAATTATACCTCGGAAGGTTAAAAATGGCGATTTTCTCGGTAAGTCATGAGCATCAAGAGCAAGGCGCGAAGGCGCGGAATAGCAGGCTATTGCAAGCCTGAGCAACGCGGTTATTGATGTTCATGGCCGGCGAAAAAGTGCCATTTGTGGTCTTTCGAGGTATATTATCTCTGCCGACGGGTATTCTGGAAGTCTCCCTCAAAAAAAAGCCGCCTGGGACCTCATCCCAAGCGGCTTTTTGTTGAACAAAGCCAACATCTTCTATTTTTTTGAGGGCCTCTTCCTGCCAAATCCGGCAAGACCAATCAGTCCGCAGCCGAGTAGCAACATGGTGGCCGGTTCTGGCACAGGGGCATACTTTATATCACCCTCGACGATATCATTGGCACAGGAGCCTGAAGCCCAGCGAAAGCCTATATCTCCAGCAAAATCTTCAGGCAGAAAATCGGTCAAGGTTACGACTATCAAGAAGTTGCCTTGGTAGTTGGAATCGCCAGATACATCGCGCCACTCAAGACTACTGCTTCCAGGCACTGGGTCAGACGTAACCCTTGCTATCGTTACACTCTTTGTTTTATTATAATTATATGGCGCACTACCACCATCCCAAAAACGGTACCAATCGGACGTATGCCATCCTTTATAAACAACTTGACCACCGTAACTGGGTTCGTAATATGAGTATGAATTGTCAACAGAGTAAAGGTGGCCACGTTGAGTTGCGGTTGGGCCCGAAGTAGGAAAAAAAAGAGCGTGGTCCCAAAAGGCAACTCCATACTCATACGTATCATCACCATCCAGACTAATTCCCAAATCACCTGTCTGTACGAGCCAATTGTCACTGGTGCCACCTGTGTTATTGATCCATTGCTGACCAGAATAATCGGTGTGGATCTCAACGTTTAGGTTGGAGCCAGTTCGAGTCACATCCATGCCGTAGATTTCAAATACGGGAAGTCCAGTGTAATCTCCAGTAGGATCATCAATGGTATAGCACAACGCACTCCCTGGCACCACAAACATTCCCGCCGCCAACAGCATCAATAATACAAATAATTTCTTCATTTTGGCACCTCCTTTCACAAAATCGTTATGGTGATATTCAATCCCTCTTGCTATCACTGTAAGTACCGCAAGTACTGCGCCAAATCTTTTAAGAAATAATATGACGTGGCCCGTTAACCGTTAAGGGCTATTATTGGGTGTGGGTTAATGGGTATATAGAAAACCTATTAACCTCTCCGGGCCGGGAAAAACGCCTCTCAGATCACCTAGAATCCCCACGGCCCACCTTATACCTTCTTAGAAAACCTTTTCCTGCCAAATCCAGCCAGACCAACCAATCCGGTGCCAAATAGCAACATGGTGGCCGGTTCGGGCACGGGGGCGATTTGGCCCCCACCCATAAGATTGTCGTTGCCGCATTGATAAGTATAGTGGACAGTAAAATCCGTTCCTGGGTCAAGAAAACCAAGGTCAAGGGCTACTGCGTAGTGAGTGTCACCCTGTAGGCCAGCCACATCGGAATTAGTCAGGCCCTCGTAGAACCAAAAATCTCCAGTGCGCTCGGGGGTCCCGCCTGACACGTAACGCCATGGGTTTGCTGATGGGTTTCCTTGATCATGATACCAAACCTTTTGCACCCTCGTGCTTGAATCTAATGTAAACACGTTGTAGCGTGAATTTAGGAAGTCGAGCTGTATTGCATAATCATAGCCAAACGTATTTTGCACTTCAGCGTTATATCCGCCACTCCCAGAATTAGCAGGCCCGTATTTGGCGTCCCCATCGACATCGATAAAAATATCACCAGGATGCCAAAAGTATTGGCTACCCTGCTGACCGTCCTTAAAATTATAGCCACCTACCATGGTCAGGATTGTATCCGTTGCATTTGGGTCATTTAGAAAAAACGCCTCCAGATCCCAATGTTGACCTATGCTGTTGGCCGAAGGTTCAACCTCTTGGTCCTCCCAGTTCCCGTACCATTCCTGGCCAGAATATACCTGATCGGAAATGGTAATGTTTCGACTGAGCTGGAGTGCAAATGCATTCCCATTGCCTAAAAAAATTGCCAATAGTGAAAATAACAAGATTTTTGACTTCATTTCTTCTTACCTCCTTATGTTATCTATTTTTTTTACCAACGTACCGATTCGGCACACAGGGTGTTCAGAATCGGTACGTTTTTAAGATTTTGAGCTCAAGGACGAAACAAGCCCTTACGTATCCCCCTCCTAAGGTGCTGGCCCTGTCGTGAACCGTTCAAGGAAAAGATTCAATTCCACCCTCTTATCTTCCGTGAGTGCCCCAAATTGAATGCCGCATTGTCTGGTAATGAGAGTTTGATAGAATATGGGACTGATGTCAGAGACACCTACCGGCATATCATACACGACCATGCACGGCACCTTGGAGAGATGAAATCCATGCCCGGATACAAAGATATCTATTTTGGAAGCTCCGCCGTTCGAGTCTTCGTCAGTGATGTACTCGAAAGCCAATCCTCCGGTGCCTATGTTTCTGATTTTGCCAACCCTGGTGAATTTGTATCCGAGTGCAGCAAATGCATTGTCCTTTGCCAAGAACCGAATATGTCGTCTCTTTTCCATAATTATTTTTTCAACCCCATGTTATTGCTTTTGTAACCAAGCCCCAATTTCCTATGGCTTCCACAAGTGTTGACTATGCCAATTCTTTAGATAAATAATATGACGGAGTTCATAAACCGTCAAGGAGTATTGTTGGGGGTGAGAAAATGGGTATGGTCTCTACCTACTCTCTAGGCGACTACCCTATCCTCTGGAGAAATCATCTAGTTCAGCCCTGGTGTGACAGAAGTCAGACAACGCCTCCGAAAAGAACCCGTCACGCCTTACGGTTGCCACTGGGCGTATCCAGAACTTTGGGGATGCACCCTCCTGAAATACCTTGCGCCGCATTTGTGGAGTACATTAAGTGCCTAAAGTTGAGGTATTCTGCCTATTTTTTATATGTTGAGATGGAGGCGCACTGCTTAATCCAACTAAAAAGGCGGGACTCACTTTCATCCATCCAAGCATCCCTTCCGAAGGAACCCATCTTTCGTGAAGAGAATCATCCCAGCATTATCTCTTATTC
>JAUVJO010000114.1 GCA_030592345.1 Deltaproteobacteria bacterium | reverse complement strand
TAGGTTCCATGAACCTAAATGGCTTTAATTCAGGATCTTTTTCGAGGAGGCTATCTATACATCTCATTATGAGATCATTGGGGCCAACAGACATCTCTTTTTCAACGATCTCTTTCCATCTCAAGATCTGAGCCCGTGCCCTTTTTAGCATGTGGTGAGAGCTGGGGGCATCTCCAAAATGGGCATAGCATATATGCTGGTCTTCTACGGCCATCAATCTATCCAGGCTTTCCAGAAAAACTTCCAGAAAAAACCTGGGAGGAGTGGCAGGACGCAGGTAATCCATATCCTGGACGGAGGAATAGATACCACCAGCTTCACCGGCAAAGAGATGTCCCCTGTAACTGAAGCTGAGGTGGTGAGGAGCGTGACCCGGAGTTTCAATTACGACAAGATCTTTAATGTCCACCCGCGTGTGTGGGATACAGATATCCTCTTTTACGGGGTTGGGAGGACCAAAAGCTTCAGCAATCTCACCGAGCACCTTCTGGCTCCCCTCCCATAACCTGGAAGGATCCACTATGTGGCTTATCCCCTTGTCGTGACATACGACCCTGGCCATGGGGAAATGCTCCATGACTTCGGCCAGGCCACCTGCATGATCGATGTGTATGTGCGTAAGAAGCACGTAATCCACTCTTTCAATGCCCGTCTTCTCAAGGGCCTCAATGAGCGTGCCCACTGAATTGGCTGTCCCGACATCCACCAAGAAAGTTATGTCCCCCCTGTATACCCAGGAGCCAATAAAATGATCAAAACCCGGGAGATCCTGCTTGGTCTCTATCAGTGTACAATCATCAGCTTTCAAAACAGGCCCCTTTGTTTTACGAATTTCGTGATAGTTCACCACTGGGCGTATCTAAGGGTTGTGGGGAGATAACAATTCTTCCGCATCCTTCTGGAAGAGAGAAAGTGAGCTAAAGTGTCTAAAGTGCCCTAAAGTTAAGGACTTGAAAAAACAATTTTATTATTGAAAGAAAGTGAGTTCCGCCTTTAGCGGGATTAAGCGGTGCGCCTTAGACTCAACATATTACAAATAGGCAGAATACCTTAATCCCGCTAAAAGCGGGACTCACTTTAGCTCACTTTAGGCACTGAATGTACTCCACAAATGTGGCGCAAGTGATTTCAAGAGGATGCATCCCCCAAGTTCTTGATACGCCCTTCACCACTTGGGCTCGCCCCAGGCTCCAGGAGTGCAAGGCCGCTCGCACTATCCATAACGCGAGCCACTTTCACAGCCAGGATTTCATAAAGGATAACTTCACCCACGAGCCACGTTGTGACCCCCGGTCTCAGGCACCCGGTCATGGTTTGCCCCGAGCGTCCAAGAGAAGCGTGGATGTGGAGGACCGGGGTGCCGTCTTCCCCGGGGGCAAGGACACCCACGCCGACCACCTCATGGGCCGTATCGACCGGAAGCAGCATGGGCTCCGGCGGTCTCTCATCGGAACGCCGTGGCCCGACCACAACCTGACCACCTCCGATTCCTCCCACCAGAATAACATGGCCTACAGACACACTGTTCTTTCTGGCAAATTCCTCAATACATTCGGGAACCACATCACCTTCCTCCAGCCGAATGACGAAAACCCTGCCCATATGTCCTTCAGTTGCCTTCATGATCTCCCCCGTTTCTTTTCAGTGCTTGAACCCGCTTCAAGTCAATATACACGAGAGAAAACCTTATTACAATCGCGGCAATCTCCAGAGGTGTTTGTATCAGTACAGGAAACCTTGAAAAGCCCGACCCCTCTTGCTTCTGCGCCAATCGTTTTCCTTGACGAAAATTCAAACATGGAGTAAATAGCCGACAGACTTGAGGGCCGTGAACGGTTACGCCGTATTAACGTAACTTCTCAAAAAGTCCGGGTAATCTCCTGAGATTAGGCCCGCCGACAGGCAGTTAAATTTGAAAACGTCTGAAACTCGCTTATAAGTGAACCTGGCCCGGATAAACCGGACAAGCTGAAAGCTCAAAGCAACACAATTAAATCGCATGCTCTTAGCTTTTTTTCCTTTCAGCTTTGAGCTTTCAGCTTTTGTCCACCTGTCGGCTCAGATTATTGAGAAGTTGCTTATTAACCATCAAGGGCATAGAAAAACAGAGGAAAGGACTAAAGGCATGGCTAATCAGTACGAAGAAGCTTACAAGAGATCGATTAAAGACCGAGAAGGTTTCTGGGGGGAAGTCGCTGAGGAGTGCTACTGGTACAAAAAGTGGGACAGGGTGCTGGATGACTCCGACAAACCGTTTTATCGATGGTTTCAAGGGGGTGAACTCAATACATGCTATAACGCCCTGGATTGCCATGTAGAAAATGGCAGGGGGGACCAGCTTGCCCTGATCTTCGACAGCCCGGTCACCAATACGATCAAGAAATACACTTATAAGGAATTGACCGATGAGGTCGCCAGGTTTGCCGGAGCGCTTGCTGCGCAAGGCGTGGCAAAGGGAGATACGGTACTCATTTACATGCCCATGATACCTGAAAGCGTGATCGCGATGCTTGCCTGTGCTCGCCTGGGTGCGGTGCATTCTGTGGTGTTCGGCGGATTTGCACCCAAAGAGCTGGCTACCCGCATAAAGGACGCAAAACCCAAGGTCATTGTTTCGGCCTCCTGCGGCATAGAGTTTACCCGTACTGTCTCCTACAAACCTATGTTGGACGAGGCTATCGACTTAGTGGACACAAAACCGCAACACTGCATCATATTTCAGCGGCCCCAGGAGACTGCCGGTATGATAGCGGGCCGCGATTTGGACTGGAACGATGTTATGGCAAGTGCCAGGCCCCATGACTGTGTTCCCGTGTTGGCAACAGACCCTCTCTACATACTGTACACATCCGGTACGACAACCCAGCCCAAGGGCGTTGTGCGCGACAATGGTGGACATGTAGTCTCTTTGAAATGGAGCATGAAATCCATCTACAATGTTGAGCCAGGCGATGTTTTCTGGGCAGCCTCTGACGTTGGCTGGGTGGTAGGTCACTCCTATATCGTGTATGGACCGCTGTTTAAGGGCTGCACCACCATCCTGTTTGAAGGAAAACCTGTACGTACCCCTGATGCTGGCGTGTTCTGGCGGGTCATATCCGAACATAAGGTAAAGTGCATGTTCACCGCACCGACCGCATTCCGCGCTATAAAGCGGGAAGATCCCAAGGCTGAGTTTATGAAGAAGTACGACCTTTCCTGCTTTAAAACTCTTTTCCTGGCAGGTGAACGATCTGACCCTGACACACTTACCTGGGCGGAAAGCAATCTTGGCGTGCCGGTGATCGACCACTGGTGGCAAACTGAAACCGGATGGGCCATCAGCGCCAATTGCATGGGGCTGCACCATTTTCCGGTCAAGTACGGTTCTACTACTAAACCCGCGCCTGGGTGGGACCTCCATGTCGTGGATGCAGAGTGCAACCCTCTTCAGGCAGGTAAAATCGGTGCGCTGGTTGTAAAACTCCCCCTGCCGCCAGGCACCCTGCCCACGCTTTGGCACAACGATGAGGGGTACAAGACCGCTTATCTGGAGGAATTTCCGGGCTATTATAAAACGGCTGACGCAGGCTATGTGGATGATGAGAATTATGTATATATCATGTCCCGCACCGACGATATCATCAACGTGGCCGGGCACCGGCTGTCCACAGGGGCTATGGAGGAGGTGCTGGCAGATCATCCTGATGTGGCAGAATGTGCTGTCTTTGGCGTGGAGGACTCGCTGAAGGGCCAGATCCCGATCGGTCTTGTGGTGCTCAATGCAGGCGTGGATCGCGACAAGGATGAAATTGTCAATGAAGTCGTTAAGATGGTCCGTGAGAGGATTGGCCCTGTTGCGGCATTTAAGATTGCCACAGTGGTTAAGCGCCTGCCAAAAACCCGGTCTGGCAAGATCCTTCGCGGTACCATGCAAAAGATTGCTGACAACAAGGAGTATGGAGTGCCAGCTACCATCGATGATCCTGCCACTCTCAAAGAGATCAATGAAGCACTGATTTCGATCGGTTATTCCAAGGCACGAAATAAGTGGGGTACGTAATATACCTCGAAAGGCCACAAATGACATTTTTTCGCCGGCCATGAACATCAATAGCCGCGTTACTCAGGCTTGCAATAGCCAGCTATTCCGCGCCTTCGCGCCTTGCTTTTGATGCTCATGACTCACCGAGAAAAGCGCAATTTGTGGCCTTCCGAGGTATAGATCACTGAAAGGAATTTTTGATACTGTTACGATTTCAGATCTATTATCATATCGTATGCACAGGCGTCAGAGTCCCACCTGACGGCGAAACCTCTTTTGCGGGCAAGGGCCAGCATTGTTTTATTCTCAGGCAGGGCCATGCCTAAAACCAATTCGACTCCGCGCTCTTTGGCAATGTAAAGACCGTGTTCAAGCAGTTTGGCCCCGACTCCTTTTCCTTGCCAAGGATCTCCGACAAGCAGAGAGAATTCTCCCTCCTTGCGGTCAGGATAGCACATCAGCCTGAACACGCCCAAGATTCTCTCTCGTCCTTCCTTAATATCGGTTGCAACCAGGACTGCATCCCGATCATGATCAATTTGCATGAGCTTGGCCAACATCTCCTTAGATGGCTTCTTTAGTCGCATGAAAAAGCGGTAATAAATGGTTCTCGGAGACAGGATATCAAACAGATCTTCGAAAAGTGGTGCATCGTCGACCCTGAGGGGGCGGATAGAAACCTTTAGTCCTCCTTTGGTGATCGTGGATATCTCATACTTGTCAGGGTAGGTTCTCATTATCATCAGTTTATGCGAATGTCTTAACGATCAAGGGTATGGCCACAAATGTACCCAAAGAGCTGCCTATATTTGTAAATACCACGACGAGCAGTATCCGCGTAATCTTGTTTTTCCAGAACCCTTTCAGGGACGAAATGTCTTCAGGGAGGTTCTCGAAATCCCTGACCTTTGGTTTTCCCAAGAAGGTCTCAACCAGACCGGAAACCCATCCTGCTGCAATCATAGGATTTAGAGATGTCAGAGGGGCGGCGACAATCGCGGAGAGAATCGTGAGCGGATGACCCAACGCAATCGCCGCTCCAAGGCCTGCCAGGACAGCATTTGTCAGGATCCATAGTTTAATCATGTCCGTGCCGGCAGCAGCTCCGGCAGTGAAAAACCCGAGGATGATCAGCCCAACGATGAGAACCGGAATTCCCCACTTTAGCAGCCCGAGTAGCTTGCCCCTGGGAGGTATTTGATCCAGCAAATCCATATCTATCGGCTCCTGCCAATACCTTTTTATTCCGGGAACGTGCCCGGCCCCAACGACTGCGACGATCTTCTTGCCGGGTGCGGTTCTGATCTTGTGAGCAAGATACCGGTCTCGTTCGTCAATCAGGACCAGCCTTATCTCAGGCATTGATTTACCGATTTCTGACAGAACCATCTCAAGGACATCCTTTTTCTTCATCTCCTCAATATCTTCTTCGCTAATCTCTTCCAATTCTCCTGATGAAGTAATGAACTGGGCCAACAGCTTCATTTTTGTCCACAGGCCCATGAGACGCCAGGTCCTTGATAGGGTGATGCGCACATCCCTGTCTGCCAAATGGATATGAGCCCCTGACGCCTCGGCAGCACGGATAGCCCTGATCATTTCCTCGCCAGGCTTGATGCCGAATTTCTGGCCGATTTTCTTCTGAAAATAGGCGAGCATGAGATTTAACAGCAGGAGAAATGCCTTTTTTTCCTTGATGACTTTAAAAAGGTCAGTGTTTTGCCATCGGTTTTTCTGTGTGATCGATTTATATCTGGATTCACAAAGCTCCACACACACTGTGTCCGGCTTTTCTTCTTCAATGACCTGGTCCACGAGGTCAGCGCTTTCCTTGGACACATGGGCTGTCCCGATGAGAACGATCTCTTTGTCTTCAACAGTCAGTCGATCCGTATTGTCTGTGTTTGTCATAAATGTTTCGTGCATGCTCCTTTCAAGTGATTGAATAACCGGTAGGCGTTCACAGGTTCAGAGTTCACCGTTCAGGGTTACCTTATGTTTTTTTGGTTTGACGCTATGTAAAGCTCACTCTGAACTTCGGGGCAAGACCGTTTTGCATACCGTAGAAAACCCAACAAACTCCCAGATCCCACGAGTCAACGGTTTAGACTTTCGGTGAACCCTGAACCTCTGAACCCGTGAACAGTTACAATAACCGATATCGGCTAAGGGTTCGGCAACTAACTCAAGAGACAATCATGATTCTGAAAAAAACATGGCTCGTCAAAGGAGATTGTGGACCAAACGTTCGGTCGCTTGATTTGACCTTGCTCTTTTCAGAGGATCATGGTGTCATATAGACTTTCACATATTAAATTACACAAGGCCAGAGGGAGGAGGCTGTATTGTAATACGCCGCCGACCGATAACGCGGTGAAATTTAATATGTGAAAGTCTATAGGTAAAGTACCACGTACCGCAGACTAATGGCAGTCTTTTCTAAGCCCTCTACAAAAAAAGATCGTAACCGTTCACGGGTTCAGAGTTCACCGTTCAGGGTTATCTTTTTTTTGTTGACCTTGCTCGCAGGCTAGTCCCGCCCCAGGCGGGAATGAAACCTCGAATGATTGCGCGGATGCGTCCAGCATGATCATATACACACCCTGAAACTCAACGGTTCATTTTTTCGGTGAACCTGGAACCCTGAACCTCTGAACCTGTGAACGCCTACAAAAGATCACCGGAAACATGGATGAACACTATTAGGCATAATTCATTAGCAAAGTGCGCTTTTCGGTTGGTATTGATAATGTTATCCCTTTTATTGAGTGCTTCGCAGGCTTTTTCATTATCTCCGTCCGACCTTGTTGTCGTGTACAATATCAACATGGAGGCTAGCAAAACGGTTGCAGAGTATTATGCGAAAAAAAGAGGCGTGCCAATATCGAACTTTGTTGGCGTGGATGCACCCTCTTCAGAGAGGATGTGTCGTTCGGATTTTGAGAAAGGGTTGATTCCACCGGTACGGGCGATGGTGGAGCGGCTAAAAAATGATGGAAAGGACCCGGCTATCCTGTTGGTTCACGGTATCCCATTGGTTGTGAAGGGTCCTGCTCGCAAAAAACCTGACGAGACCTTCATGGCTCTTGTGGGAGAAAAGGTAGAAGAGTACCAAGAACTGGTCCTGAAATTGATTGCCGAGATTGATCATCTTACCGGGAGCGATGATTCAACCCTTGCCACTTCTGACCCTTTGAAAAGCACCTGCTCGACCAAAGATGTACTCAAGATTGCCGGCGAATCCTTTGCCCGTGGTTTGCAATACCTCGAAACATCAAAGACAAACATAAACGATAATGATGTCCGGGCAAGGATTTCTTCTCTTTTGATAAGACTGGCAGGGACTTCCACTGCGGCAAAGGCTTTCATTGGAATTATGTCCAAACAAGAGGAAAAAAACCGAGAGATGTTTAAAAGCCAGGAACTCCTCAAGTGGGACGCAATCCTGAGAAGGGAGATGAACGAGAGATCATTTTTGGGGGAGCTGCCCGAAAACGCTCTTGAAACAGCGACAACTGTGCGTTTTATCGACGGAGTCTTAGGCGAGTTGAGATTCTGGTATGAGTTAAAAACGAAGTATGAGGATGGCAGGACATCTGCTTCAGTGGATAGCGAATTGACCCTTATTCTGGCCGGACCTTATCAGCACGCGGGGTGGTTACCCAACCCGTTTCACGATAGGTATAAACGTATGGCGTTTGTGAGAAAAATCCGGGAAAGGACGATCAAGGTGGCTCGTTTGGACGGACCAACACCGGAGTTAGCAAAACGCTTAGTAGACGACGCCGTGGAAACAGAGAACATTGGCCTGAAAGGTATTTTTTACATAGATGCCAGGGGGCTGACAAATAATGGTTCTACAGGCAGCTATGCCTGGTTTGACCAGCACCTTATTAATCTTTACAATATTGTCAGGGATGAGGCATCCATGGAGGTAGTCATTGACAAAGGCCAGGATCTTTTTCCTGTCGGAGCATGCCCCAATGCGGCCTTATATTGTGGCTGGTATTCTCTTCGTAATTACGTCGATTCCTTCACATGGCAAAAGGGGGCGGTTGCCTTCCATGTTGCAAGCGCAGAGGCGAGCACGTTAAGAAACAACTTGAGTAATGTGTGGTGCAAGCGTATGATTGAAAAGGGAGTAAGCGCAACCCTTGGGCCGGTGCAAGAGCCTTACCTGTTATCGTTCCCGCTTCCTGACCACTTCTTCCCACTTCTTATGACCGGCAAGCTCCCACTGCTGGATGTCTACTTTCGCACCATACCATATGTGTCATGGAGGCAGATTCTCATAGGTGATCCTTTGTATACACCTTTTAAGAAGAATCCGGCGATCCGCTTACCAAAGAAAACTGAAACCAAAGCGCCACAAGGAAGCAAACCTGTGGAGCAACAAGGAAAATAATAATTCCCCATTTCTTTTTTTTGACAGGATCTACAGGATTTTCAGGATTCTTATTTTCTCATCTTCCTGATTAGAATGAGAGAAAATGACAATCAGTTTTAGCTGAAAAAAATTCAATAGCATTGTTATCAATCATGTATATCTTGTTAATCCTGTCAAAATTATTTTGGGCAATTTATTTCTTCCGAAGCCCTAAAAGTTATATATACCTCGAAAGGCCACAAATGACACTTTTTCGCTGGCCATGAACATCAATAGCTGTGTTGCTCAGGCTTGCAATAGCCAGCTATTCCGCCCCTTCGCGCCTTGCTCTTGATGCTCACGACTCACCGAGAAAATCGCCATTTATGACCTTCCGAGGTATATAATGGCTAAAAGAGAAACAGACTTATTGAAGATCTGCGGGACCATCTT
>JAUVJO010000031.1 GCA_030592345.1 Deltaproteobacteria bacterium | reverse complement strand
CCATGAACATCAATAGCCGCGTTGCTCAGGCTTGCAATAGCCAGCTATTCCGCGCCTTCGCGCCTTGCTCTTGATGCTCATGACTCACCGAGAAAAGCGCAATTTGTGACCTTCCGAGGTATAGCTTCGTACAAAGAAACAGCATGTTACGGATTTTATGCAAGTTCAAAGCGGAAAGCTCAAGACTCAAAGAAAAACTATGATTTTGCCACTTTGAGCTTTCAGCTTCTGGCATAAACTCCCTTCCTTATCACCACCAAATAATGGGTTCTCAACCAAGGTATCTTTTCCAACAGATAGCATAACAAAAATGAATGCGGTGAAATGGCTCTGGCAATGGGGGGAGCGAGAGTCACCTTCTCAAAATCAAAGATGCAATTTTGAAAAAGCCTTGTGATCTCTTTTTTGCCTATCCCCTTTACGTCCGGATTTGTAGGTTTGCTAACGCAATAGTCATACCACAAAATAATGCCATTGGGCTTCAAAACCCTGAGCATCTCTTTGGCAGCGTTTTCTTTCATCCTATCCTCCAGGATGGAGGTAAACATAACGAACTGCGTCACTATATCAAAGGTTTCAATCCCAAAAGGCAGGGACTCTGCATTCCGACATTTGAAGTCTATGTTTGGACTAATCGATCTCGCCTTCTCGATGGCATTTGGCAAAAGGTCGATTCCGCAGAGATTCTCGGGCATGGCACCGTATCTGACAAGCTCTCGCAAACGTACGCCTACACAACACCCCACTTCGAGGATCTTCTTGTCACCCAGCGGATTCACTTGATAGCGATGAAACGCTTTGATGAGGTCCTTTTCCAACTGCTGAACCATGAAAAGATAACCGGGATTGAAAAAGGAATACACTACCTCGTCGGTGTGCCGCCTGCTGTATGCCAACCGGATCCGCTCTTCCTCATTCATCTTTGAGGCTATGGACTTCAAGAAAAAACCGCTGGGATTATCGATATTGTCAGAAAACGTGAGTGGGTCCTCTATTCCAAACCTTTCGAGGTATATTTCCATTACCGAGATAGAGCGTGGAGGGTTACTATGCCGGTTTTTTTAATACGAAAAAAGCCGCCATGGCCTTTTCAAGATCGGTGTGATCGATTTCACGAATGAATAGCGTAGAAATCAGGGGCATCATCCACCCAAACATGGCCTTAATAGCTACCGGTAAAGAATACCAGATCCTTTCGAATTTCACGGTCCTTTCACCGAAGTATTCAATCATTTTTACGTTCAAACCTGAAGGTCCAATTAGTCGCTCCTTTAATGCCAAGCTGTCATAATGCCTTTGATAAAATACAGGTTCCCCCTTGTAGTGTCTTTGATATATACTCTTATCAAGAAAAGTCTCCTTGTACCTGGAGCTGAATGGCACCGTTAGCACTGCAAGACCACCTGGTCTTAAAACCCTTGAAAGCTCCTTCACCGCCTTATGGTCCTCTTGATGCGGAAAGTGTTCGAGAACCGAGACTGCCATCACCCGGTCGAACGTTTCGTCTGGATAACTGAGGCAAGTTGCATCTTGTCTTTCCGCTATGAACCTCCTGGTCTCTATCTGGTCATCCAAGCCGAGCTTTCTTGCCAATTCCAGATGCCTCAAAACGCCATCATCTATATCCGTGGCATAGACTACATATTTCCTTTTGGAAGCAAGCAGAAGTGCAAGCAGGCTGCAAGATGAGCTCCCCACGTCCAGGATTTTCTGATTTTCGGACAGACTCAGTTTATCGAGCACCCAGGGATATTCAATATACCTCCAGTAATTCACCCCTCTAAAGAACCGTTCCACGCCCAGCCTGACATTTTGACAGTAGAATTCTCTGCCGCCGGTTTTCAAGCCTGTCACGTTCATAGCCTCCCTCGTACAAAAAAAGCACAATTCCAAAATCCCGCGCCAAAATCCTATCCCATAGCCAAAATGTAACGCAGCAAAACTGACTGGCAGCAGACCAAGGTATTTCCGACCTTCTTTCGCGGTAACTACTGCGGAAAATGCCAAAGAAACCGCGAGATATAATACAGCGACTCCCCCAAAAAACCCTAAGAACAGATCACTAAAAATACCTAAAATCCCGCTTGCAAATAAGGAGAGAATAAACATTGCAGGAATGACATGCTTAATACTAAAAAAATCGGGATGCTTCTGGATAACCTTTACCCTGGCCATACCATAATTGTAATATTGCCTGAAAAGCTCCCTGAACGAGTTTCTAGGAAAATAGAAAAATCTGATTTCGGGTGTTGAAAATATCTTGTAACCCATTTTTATGATTCGCCAATTGATTTCCTCATCTTCTCCAAATTGCAGTGACTCGTCAAAGAGTCCTATTTCTCCAAAAATATCCCTTTTATATACTCCACACTGAACAGTGTAGACAAATTGGGGGCTTTGACGCATAGAGTAAGCCCCTTTGCCTACCCCAAACATGGAAGATCTGGCAAAGGTATTCGCTTTAGCGATACTGGTTTGAGCTACTGGCCTTATAGGCCCTCCAACACATTTGATCTTTCCGTCTTTGGAGAGATATTCTGCACTCTTTTTTAAAAAATCCTGGGCCACGTAACCATGTGCATCGACCTTGCTGATAAGCTCACCTGTCGCATCTCTTATGCCAACATTCATTGCAGCCGGGCAATTGACGCCAGGTCCGCCCAAAAGTTTGATGTTAGAATGCTGTTCCATCAATTGTTGGACAATCATTATCGACTCGTCAGCGGACCCCCCGTCAACAACAATTATTTCAATCAATTCCTTGGGGTAGTCCTGACCAATTAGGGAATGCAAGCACCTGCCGATATACTGCTCTTCGTTTCTCATTGGGATTACCACCGAGACTCTAGGCAGGTTGCCGCTTGTTCCTTTCTGCGTCATTCTTGACCCCCGAAACTCCTAACTCTCAGCGTCAGCGTCACTTTAGACCGGCAACGCCGAGCGTGAAAAAGGCCAATATCACCAAATCCTTTTTCCTGTTGATCATTTCTCTAATCTATACCTGAGCCTTCCCACAAGCCAGCCTAGCTGACAGGATACCACGTACAACGGCGCAATCTGAAGGTAAGCAAAGTGCTTGTTTTCAAATATGAACCTCAGGTTTTGGAAAATCGGTACAGGAAGTAGTCCCAGACATATTCCCACATCAAGCATTGCGAGTGCAATTGATTGTCTTTTGCGCTTCATCAATGCTAATGCATACGCACAATTATTTGAATTTTTGTAAGCGTTATGAATACTGACGCTGTGAGTGTGATAAACTGCGGCATCAGGGGCATACACTATGGAAAAGCCTGCTTTGATCACTTCTGTTTGCCATAACACATCCTCAGCATAAAACGTACCCTCATCAAATCTGAATCTTTGCCACACTTCTTTTCTAATGGCGGAATTGCTATTGGAAAAATGCATCTGTCTCAGCATTTTCCTATGCCTCATATTGAACGTTATTTTTTCTTCCCCAAAAAAAACATCACTTTTGAGGGCCTCAAAAGGGTTCACTCTTCCGTTTGACAATTGTCTTCCATAGACACCTGCTACATGATCATCTTCAAAACCAGCGACCAGACTTGCCAGCCATTTCTTGTCTCTCGGTAAGGCATGAGCGGACAAATTGACAATAAATGCACCCCTGGCATTATCTGCACCGATATTCAGTGAACGGCCATAGGTGAACTCCTTTTGAGTAATCTGTATCAGTTTTACCTTATACCTCCGAAGTATCTCGACTGTGGAATCTTGGGATTCAGAATCTACAACAACTACTTCGTATTCGCCGCCAAATTCTTGCTCCAGAATCCTCCTTAGTGTCGCATCAATGAATTCGGCTTCATTTCTTGTTCTGATAATGATCGAAACATCCATGGAATTTTAGATCTCCTGTATGATTAGACATGAAGGAGCAAATCACTATCCAGCGGGCAGGGCCTACATCTCAAAACGTAGTGAAACGTCATGTACCAACGTATGGCCGGTATCACATCCTCAAATACCGTACGAGCTAATTCTTTCCTTCAATCTTTACGCTGATCTTGCGTCCCATTATTGGCATGTCCAGGTCTATCTGTTTAATCGCCCCTTTTTTGTAGTTCAAATACTCATACACCAAGAGGCTCCCGATGGCGCCATTTAAGCCTCTTGACTGAATAGGATATTTCATGAGCAGTTTGAATTCCGGCCCCTGCACCCATTGGCGCAAGCGTCTATTAGCCGGCGTGTTCAGTGAATCTTTTTCTTCTTGGACGACATACTTGATGGAATAGCGATCTAGAATGTCACGAAACTGTGAGGCGTCATCCACCAATTCATCATAGCCAAGCTCGACGAGCATCTTTGTTGAGAATATCACTTTGCTTGCTCTAAAAACAAAAAGTCGCCTGTCTGTATCGTGTGCCCGCACATGGAAAATGAAATTGCCGTTAAAATAGCCGTCATAAAGAACTGATACGCAATCAGCGTCACTGACGACAAAGTCGGCTGCTCGATCAACTCCTAAAATGTCGCGGCTCGCCCATATCTTCTGCGGGCTAACATGCATGGCGATTAGCAGCGTCATCACCATTAAGGAGACATACCTGCGTTGGAAGAAAGAGCCGAAGCGTTCCTTGAAAAAGCATACAGCGTACATGGAGAGAACGATCACTGCAGGAATGCCGAACATGGCATAGCGGGGTTCAGCGTATCTCATGGGCAATATGGACGATATGACACAAAGGACCCAGATAAGAGCAAACATATAGCCATCGTGTCTTCTTAGTTTCGTAAACATAACGACAGAGATAGTCGACAGAATGACCACAGGGCATGACACAATCTCAGCAGCATGTCTCAGATAGTAAAGACAGTGGGACCCCATATGATATTCCTGAAGAGCGAATGCAGCCGCATAAAATCTGCCAACAGTCAGGTTTACAGCCACCCACGGAGCTAGTATGAAGAGTCCGATCCCAACACCTGACATGAAATAGCCCGACTTGATCACATTCCACCTTCTACCCGCCAATATCCAAACAAACCAGATAAGTAGCAAAAATACGGTATTCTGTTTTGCAAGAAACGCCAGCGCCGCAAACACTGGAGCCAAAAACAGAGCCCATGAGTTATGTCTTTCAGCGCCGATGTAGAGGAAGTAAACAGCTATTATACTCATGGCGAGGGCTGGCATTTCCAGCATTACATTTCTTTGCCCAAATAGTGTAATTGGCTGCAAAAGATATAAGATAGAACCAACTACCGATAACCCCAACGGAAACCAGAGTCTGCACAACAGCAAAAAAAAATTAGCCCCCAAAAGGGTGAATAATAGAACCGATATCCCGGCAATAAGAGAAGACACGCCAAACACTTTGAAAAACAAGGCCTCAACCGTGTAGAATACGGGAGGGTACATACCGATTGTGAGGCTCGGATATTGTACATAGTATCTTTCGGCATAACTCACTGGATGCAGAAACCCCCATTCTTCAATCATGTCTTTATAAAATATACCGTTCAACGCATGTGACGGTGCATCCGGATGCCACAATCCACTGTGTGAGATATTGGCAAGAAATATGGATATCGCTACCAACGACACTATCAAATGTGCAACAAGCAAATTTCCCTGTACGTTTTTCATCCTTGGTTCCGGAACCTATTCTTTCTCCGGGTTCTTCTGCAGGAGGCAAAACAAGGAAACACCAAAGGGGGGCGAAAAACACCGCCAACGGGCGGGCACTACGAAAAGATGGTAGAAAATTTGGTTTACAAAAAAACAAGGAACGTTATCTTCAAGTCTTTGGCTTTTCATAAATTCGAATCTTCGTCGCAGTGTGCGGTATGCAAGGATTGGCAAAAATACCAAGCTATTAATATAAACACAACGTATGATTGTCACGGCATCTCGATCAACCAGCTCAAGAAACGTTCGGCGGGTATAGCGACGTTGGTGATTAAGCGCCTCATCCCAATCGCTCCAAAGCAATTGAAAGGCCGGCACATTGATCACAATCAGACCGCCGGGTTGCGTTATCCGAATAAGCTCCCGTAAACCAAGACGATCATCAACGACATGCTCAAGCACATCAAGGGCAATCACCGCTGCGGCCTTATTGTCGGAAATCGGTAACTCAGTTATCGCCCCTTGAATCAGTCTAATTCGCTTTAAGCCAGCGATTTCTAAGCCTTGGGGATGAAACTCGATTCCAACGGCTCGATAGTTTGCCTGCATCTCCAGAACAAACTGCCCTGTCCCTGCACCAACGTCAATAAGAAGATCATTGCGTTTCAAGGCACGAACACGATTTATCCAATATCGAACAATATGGCGCTTTCCTCTATAAAACCAGTGCTCGCGTTCCACATTTTCAAGAGATATGAATTCCTCATATTTCATCGGCACTTACCAATTTTTCGGTTCGAATCGTCGTCGTCTCATCTTTTCGAGTGGAGTGTCTCAATTCTTCTTCAATCACATAGAGGGGCCGCCTCTTGACTTCATCATAGATCCGACATAGATATTCACCCAGAATTCCAATAGCAATCAGTTGAACACCACCAAGAAAGAGTATTGCCACCGTTGGCGTGGTGAATCCCGGAACCACATTGATATTAAAAATCCGCAAAAAGACCAGAGATACGGCGTATAGCAAGCATAAACCACTAATAATGATACCTAAGCATGAGCTTACTCTCAGCGGCTTATAACTGAAACTAAAGATTGCATCAAAGCCATATCGTAATAATCGCAAAAAAGTCTGTTTCGGCTTCCCGGTAGTTCGATTCTCCCTATCATAGAGCACAAACGCTTGTTTGAAACCAAGCCAACTCCGCAGCCCTGGAAGAAAACGATTCCTCTCCGAAATCCCGACAAGTTCCTGAACGACTTTCTGGTCCATTAACCCGAATACTCCTGCATTCAAGGTAATCGGATAATCTGAAACGATTCCGAGGACTTTATAGAAGAGAAAAAAGAGCAGACGACGAAGCCGCCCTTCTTTTCGAGATCGACGTTGGGCTATCACCACGTCATATCCTTCCTGCCACATCTTGAAAAAATCGGGTATCACTTCAGGGGGATCCTGAAGGTCCGCATCCATCATTACAACGCACTTACCACCGGAGGCATGCAGGCCGGCAGTCAGGGCATATTGATGACCGAAGTTGCGAGACAATCTTACCACAACGAAATGTGGATCTTCTTCAAAAAAGCGCTTCAGTTCTTTACTTGAGCCGTCAACACTCCCATCATCAACAAAAACCACTTCGTAGGCCACATCCATGCCCTGCAAAACCGTATTCAACCTTGCACGAAGCTCTTTCAGGACCTCGACTTCATTGAAGACCGGAATGACTACGGAAAATTCAACGTTTCCTGACTTCACATCATTCATGCTATTCTTGCTCGAGCACATTATTACTACAATACTTTGGAGCTGCAATGAGGACGCAAGTCAGTATTGAAAGATCCCTATTAAAAAAATAGCACAAAACAATACGACTTATCCCGCAAAAAGCTTAAGAAATTACAATTATTGAAAACGTAAGCAAATGTATTAATACCTCTGACCCTGGTGCAGATGACTTCCTTTAGAGAATCGCAGAAAGTACTTCACGTGAGCCATGGCCCTCAGTAGATGATAGGCATAGGACAAGAATATAAAGCCAAAGATATTTCTTGAGTCTGTCCGGTAAAATCTTTTGGCGATTAAAAACATATGCGATTTCTTAGCTACGTATAATGAATTAAAAACTGCGGAAAATATAAACAGGATCTTGGATACCGGAACTGTGAATGCTAATGCACCGATGACAATTATTGTAGCTAATAATTCTTTAGAATTGACTCCACTTATATTAAGCAATCCTGTCAGCCACCGCAATTCTACACTGATAAAATATTTAAGTGAGGATGGAAGGTGAGTCATTACACTGGCTTCTTCTATATACATAACTCTATCCCCTAGTATCGAGGATCTATTAATTAACAAGTAATCGACTCCAACCTTGATCTCACTGTCAAACAACCAGTTTTCTTGACCTTTTATTGTACTTGCTTTCATTGCAATTGCTCCTTGACCTGGGCAGATCCCCCAATCCAGATTCCCAAACAGCCTGCTTCTGTGATGCTTAAAAATAAACACCTTCCGAATCATGTAGAAATCAGAGATCCAATTCTTTATCATCGGCTCAGGATTCGCCAATGTTAACTCACAATTTCCTAGTTCTATGGGCTCTACCATACATTTGAGCCATTGCTTACTTACCAAAGTATCCGCGTCCAGTATAACAATTATTTCCTTCTCAGCTTCATTAAGAGCATCTAGAATAGCAGCATTCTTGCCATCTGGTCTTTGGGAAATAACTATGTATCTCGAAAATATGTCCATTGCAGTTGAAAGTTGCCTTGCTATTTCATACGTATGGTCCACACCACCAGCGACCACTATTATTTCGCATTTCGATTTGTCATAGTCTATTTCCAGAAGGCTCTCAAGCGTTGCCCGGAGACTTTTTTCTTCATTCCATGCAGGAATAATTATTGATACAGACATCATTACTATTCACTTATTGCGATATAGATGACTATTGATTCCACAAATCAATTCAACTATATCAGCATACATAACTCGCTACACACAACAGACGCTATTAGTGCCTCTCACCCTGGTAATAAGGATCTTTCCATAATCCCAGGAAATACCATGCGTGAGAAAAAAGAGAAATCATGTGATGTGCATAAGACAAAAGGATAAAGCCGAAAATACGATTCATTTTTGTCTCGTACTGTCTTGATGCGACTGTGAATATATGTGTCCTTTTCGCCACATACATTGTGTTGATAAATAACGCCAACATGAGTAAGATTCTGGAAAACGGTACAAGAGAGATCAATGACCCAATGACGATTGTGTTGCAGGCTAAGGTTTTGCAGTTGGCACCGTTCATATGAATAAAAGCCATCATCCATCGGAACTCTATTTGCCAGAAATATCTCAGCGAACAAGGATAGTGCGTCCTAACCTTTGCATCCCTCATGAACTTGATTCTGTGCCCACGTTCGGAAACCCTTCTCTCAAATAGATAATCGTCCCCCATCCAAACTTTCTTGTCAAAAAAGTATTCTGTCTGATTCCGTACGATACTAGCCTTGAAGGCAATTGAATGACCAGGATAGGTTGTAATGCTATCCATAAAGTATGTCTTAACGATCATATAGTAATCTGATACCCAGTTCTTTCTTATCGGCTCAGAGCTTGCTATTGTTAATTCACAAATGCCTTTTTCAATAGGATCTACCATGTTTTTGAGCCAGACCTCGGTTACTACGGTATCACCATCCAGTAAGACAACAATATCGTTATTTGCTTCCATGAGACCCTGTTGAATGGCGGCGTTCTTCGTTCCCTGCCTCATTTGCGGAACGATGACATATCTTGAAAACGCCTCCATCTTTCTTGACAGCGCAGTGGCAATCTCACAAGTACCGTCGTCACCTCCTGCGACCACTATCACCTCGCATTCCTTCTTGTCATATTCCATGTACAACAGGCTCTGGACTGTTGCTTTGAGACTCTTTGATTCATTACATGCTGGGATGATAATTGATACCGACATCATTGCTTTTGAACCTTCCAACTTCATTTTCTGGCTTCTATGACTAAGGATTCCTTTATGTTCCACCTCTCGGATATGACATCACCGTGTCTCTCTATCCCCTTGAGATCTGCAAAGTCACTTTCTCCCACATCTTGTTTCTTAACGTATTTGAATCCGATTCTTTCACATGTATCTTTCAGTAATTTGATATCATATATACACTTATGTCCCCAGCTTCTAAAGTAGTTGTTTACTACCAATGCCTTCGAATATGTAGAAAAATGCCAATAAACATCTGACGCCCATTTCAGGTACTCTTTATTTTCCTGGGTGTCACTTCCATAAAATTCCATAAGGAAATCTAAGTCAGGCGTCGAAATCCTTAATACCCCTCCCCGCCTCAGCACGCGAAAACATTCCTTCAAAAGGTCGCGCCCCTCATTGTACTCCAGGTGTTCCAGTAAGTGTTCCGAATAAATGAAATCTAGCGCACTATTGTCGAAAGGCAATCTGTCTCTCACATCAACAAAGATCATGCCATCTTCTAGTTCTAAAATGTCCGAATTTAGCCACCCATCCAACAGGTGTCCTCCGCTACCCAAATGCAATTTCCTGCACTTCGTTGATTCCAGGTAGCTCCGTATTATCTCCTCTCTCTTGCGCAGACATTGAAATTTGCATAAGTAATATGACTTCCTTCTTGTTATGGCTTCCACAAGATATCTTCTTTTGCCTTCGTCAAAAAGATCTCTAAGTCTTTTCACTTTCAGTGACACCCTTCAGATAGTATAGAGAAGATTGTCTCAATCAGCGTTATTGTCAAATGTTTCTCAGTCTCTTTCTGTACTTCTCTTTCGACAACCTGAAAAAATCCAGCCAAAAACTGACCCCTATGATCCAGTGCAGCTCCTGAAAAACGGATCTAACGCAGAACAGCATAAAACTGCGCAAGTTGCGATCTTGTGCGTATAGGCTGGCAATTTTGGATAGGAGTTTTATTATTGCCTCGTTCTTGTAGTACTCAAATTGAGGAGGAGTATCTCGGCATACTTTATTTATTATTGTTTCGTAACCCTTAGCCATGAGGCTCAATTTACACTGCGTGTTACCGGTGTGTATCCTGAATTGAAACAGTGGCAACTCGATCTTGTGAAATCTGCAATGCCTGGCAAGTCTTATCCAAAGGTCAAGATCCTCACAGGCGTTCATTGATTCGTCAAACAGTCCGGCCTTCACCAAACATTCACGTCTGACCAAGACCGCTGAAGGCGATCCGACAATGTTATCAGTCATCAAATCTTCGTAGAAATCCTGCCTCTTTCGCTTCAGTACATCCAAGCAAATCTCACCATCATACGTATCACCGCTTCTATCAATGAATTGCGCATCCGCATAAATCACACCCACATCAGGCTTTTCGTTTAAGACTTGAACCTGCTTTTCGATTTTCGTTGGAAGCCACAGGTCATCAGAGTCCAAAAAGGCGATATTATCTCCGCTTGAATGTCTAAATCCCACATTTCTCGCTTTGGATCTCTCGGATCGTCCCTGATAAATATACTCAATTCGCCCCTCATATTGCCTTAGCGCTTGGCGAGTGTTATCAGTGGAACCATCATCAACTACAACTATCTCTATGTTCTTGTATGTTTGATTCAGAGCGCTTTCAACCGCCTTGGCAACCAGGTCTGCGCGGTTGTATGTTGCAATGATTACACTAACTAAAGGTTCCATTGCTCTTTAGCCCTTGAAGATGGCATGAATGGTTTGAAAACATGCCTTTAGTTGAAAGGTGGCTTCCTTGTAAGTAACTTTTCGAAACAGAAAACTGACAATAATAAGCCACAGTCGCAGGCTATTCTCGACAAAATTGACGATCTTCACGCCATAGATGGATTCTTCGGTGTTGTGTTTCCTCAAGAATACGTACCGATCGCGCATCATTGCAGATGCGCTGTACCAGCCATCGACTTTGTAGAAAACGTCCTCCCTGCCAACAATATCCTCTTTGGTAAAGCTCTGTCGTTCGTGGTGGATGGCCTTTGCAGGATGAAGATAATATATAGCCCAACCAGCATCGGTCGCCCTCTTGCAAAGATCCCAGTCAGCGTACCACACATAGAAGTCCTCATCGAAGAAATAGCCTATCACTTCAAAAAGCTCTCTTCGAGCCATCATACACGCGTTCCAGACCCAATTGACCCGGCATGTCGATTCATGTGACCATTCCAAAGGGTTATAGTCTCCAACCAAGTTCCTTCCAACGGGTAGCTTTTTGAAAAGTCGCATAGCAAAACATAGTAGCTCGTTCTTGAAACCAGGAAACAACACTTCGCAAGGATTGGGGGTACCATCAGGATAGTAGAGATTGCCCCCAAGTATCCCGGCTTCGGAATGTGATTCAAAAAACTCCACGAATCGCTTGAGAGTGTTTGGCAATATCTCCAAATCAGGATGGAGAAATAGATAATATTTCCCCTTGGCTAAAGGCAACAGTGGGTTTATGGCTCTGGTGTACCCCATGTTTTGGGAACACCTGGTCAAAGATACCTCAGGAAACCTTGCATTTACCATCTCGGGGCTGCCATCAATAGAATTATTGTCCGCAACAAACACCTCTACCGCAAGATCACCTTTTGTGTCAAATATTGATCTCAAACACTGTTCGAGAAGGGTGCAGGTATTATAGTTGACAATAAATATGGATATACAAGGTGCCATGAATTATAACTCCATCAACTATACGCCTTTTCGATGGTAGCCATGGCAATAGAGTTCCAGGAGAATCTCTCCATGGCCATTTCCATGGCTCGCTCGCCCATTCTTATTCTTACACTTTCATTTTCCAGTAGATAGCTCATCGCCTCAGCCAACCTCTCCACGTCGCCAGCGGGAACGATGAGACCGCTTTTTTGATTTTCCACGGCTTCCGGTAAGCCGCCAACATCAGAGGCAATAACTGCTTTACCAAATCCTTGCGCCAGGTGAACCACCCCGCTTTGAGAGTAGAATTCAAGATACGGCAGCACCACAATATCAGCAACCCTGAAAAAGCAGGGGATATCTGCGTATTCTACATATTCGACAAAACATTTGACCTTGCCCCCATGTTTCATCTCATTTATGAATCGACGATGCTCGCTGAAGGATTCTCCCTGAATGGGTAAGCCTGCAACAATAAGTATGATATCCGGGAATTCTTCCGCAACCTTGTCAAAAGCCTCTAACAAGATGTCAATCCCCTTGGTCTTTCTGATAAATCCGAAAAAGAGGATTACTTTCTGATTGATGTTAACCTCAAGTTTGGCTCGTGCCTGGTCATCTGATATTTCTCGAGATATGCCACGCAAAGAGTATTCCCCGTGGGGAATAACTATGACTTTGTCCTCACGGACTGAAAAGTTTTCCAACAGTTGTTGCTTGTTAGTCTCCGCATGGACGATGAGCCTGTCTGCCTTATTGTATATATATTGCAATATGAAAAGTTCCAGCCAGCCAAAACGCCGGGCGTAGAACTTATGTGGTATCACGTCATGAACAGTCACTACGAGCCTGGCATTCGTCCTTTTTAGTTGATTCAGGATGTGCCAGTCAATCAGATGGAATAGGATCTGAATATGGACAATTTCAGGTTTGTCTTTCCTTACGTAACCACAAAATTTGTGCCAATTATATAAATGGGCACCAATAATATTGGCTCTTCTAACAATTGCGTGCTGGCTTGATCCGACACTAACGTTCCGAGTGGATAACACTTTGATCTTATTGAATTTAACTGGAAGAAGATCTAATTCGTATTGCTCGTCAACAAATAGCGATACGTGAAGCCCTTTATCAGCCAGCGTATTGGCCAGTCTATAAGTGTAGAGAGCCATACCCGCTTGTCCGGCCGGATACATGTATACTCGGAACGTCATCATCCAGTTATGTAGACTTTCACATATTAAATTTCACAGCGTTATCGGTCGTCGGCGTATTACAATACAGCCTCCTCCCTCTGGCCTTGTGAAATTTAATATGTGAAAGTCTATATGTGGCGCGGCCGCGCCGCTGCACATAATTCCGATTAGGAATTTAAATCAACACAATACCGTCAATTCCCCAATCCCTCAATTCCCAATTCATGAATATGGCATATCATTCTATCTCTTTCAGACTCCATGGTGTGGTTTCTCACTGCACACAGCCCGTTTTCTATCAATCGGCTTCTAAGCTCGGAATCGTCCATAAGCCGCTCCACTGCCTCAGATATCTCTCCAGGGGAGCCTGCATTGATCAACAAACCGTTTTCTCCGTCCTTGATTAGATGAGGTATCCCCGCCACTTTAGTGGCTATGATTGGAACGCCACAGGCCATGGCTTCAAATAGCGTCTGAGGAACCCCTTCGCCTGCCAGCGAGGGGAGCATAAATATGTCGCTCTCCCTATAAAGCTTAAGTAGTTCGGGACCATACGTAACATATCCGAGAAAGCGGATATGCCTGGTTAATTGGCGTCTTTCGACCTCCTGATGGAGCCTTTTTTCCTCTCCACCCTTCAAGCCTTTGCCCACTATTTGTAAGACGACTTCCAAACCTCTTTCCATGATCAGTTTCTCAACTGCCTCAATCAGAAAATATAACCCTTTTTCAGGATCTAACCTTCCAATACTCAACAGTCTCAGGGGGCTATGAAATGCAAAGCTCTTAGTTAGAAGGGTATCTTCAATATCTTTCTCTGAAATCAGGGATACAGCTATTTCACAAACATGGCCCCCTCTTCTTTCATAGGCATTATACATCTCCTTTCCCACTGTGAAAGTAAGGCTCATTTTTGCCAGTCGTTGAGAGATATATTCAAACATGGCTGCCACTGCCATAGCACAATATCTCTTGATCCCCCTGTTGCTATGCCTCACCTGCTGTACCAAATTCGCACGGACTACCTGAAAAAAGGGGGTGCGCTTTCTGTGGCAGAGATAAGTAAAAAGGAGGCCGACCGGATGCGGCCCCGGGAGCCAGACTAAATCCCAATGCTCGATATTGTCCTTTATCACACGGTATATCTTAGGATAAATGACGAGGATATTTTTCCAGAAAGAATAAACACTGAAGTAAGGAAGAGGACAAACTTCCGTCTTCGTTGGGTCCAACACATAAGCTTCCGTCTTCGTTTCTTTTATTACGGAATCACAAAAAATGATCTTT
>JAUVJO010000122.1 GCA_030592345.1 Deltaproteobacteria bacterium | reverse complement strand
TTCTTGAATACCGCTGCAGGAACGTAATTTGTGTACACATCCAGCTTTTGGTAGATAATGGCTTCAATGCAAAATCGGAGTTCAAGGCACGCATAACGGAGAGCATCATCATCTGCGGTGGATAGCAAATTGCGTGCACGTTTTAAATACCTCCATTTATTGTAATTGGCCATATTCTAATTCTTCAGCTAACCAGTAAGTATATAGTTTCTATAATAATGCCAAATTTAAAAACACTTGTCCGTCACCGTTTTGGGTTCTATATAATTCCCTCAACTGGAATTTTGTAATGTTATACGCGAATCCGATAGCTTCAGAATTAAAGACTCAATTTGATGCTTTTGTATAACGTTCGTGCAGAACGTTCACAACTTCCTAAACATTTTCTCTCAGGCCCAGTACGGCGGATCTACGCCTTGCGTTTGGCATCGCGGTATTTTCCAAATCTACCGCCCATGGACACTTCCAATCTTCCCATCAGACTTATTCAATCTAGTCAATCGCGTCCCCAAAGGTCCCTGGGATTTCCTTCCATTACTTTTCAATTGCATTCGTCAATTCTCTGACAATGCCAACCCGATTTTCGAAAAGTATATCCCAAATGCCCAAGCAGCGATTCGCTATCTCTGCATTATCAGCAGTCTGCGCTTGTTCATAAAGGCGTAACAATATAGATGATGTCCCTGATACTGCATGTGGAATAACTGAACCTACATCTCGAGATTTCTCTTTGAGGGTTGTCGAAAACACCTCGCAAATTGTGAATATAGCTTCCGACAAAGGTAGTAAGGAGCCTGGGAAATCCTCTAGAATGTAAACAAATCTATCTGGATTATCTGCAAATGCCTTTGATCTAATATATGCCTCAAGAAACTCTTCGTTCGTTGATTCATTGAGAAAATCAGTGCTTCGAAATATATTATAAATTTCACTTCGCACTTCCTTGTCAGGATCATTAAGCAATGGGAGCAACAGGTCCTGGCATCGTGCCGAATATTTCTTGTCATGTAAGAAATGCGAAGCTACTTGGGCAAGTCCTTTTCGCTGAGGTGTCGTTCCTTCCCGGCATTCCTGCTGCTCTTGTTTAAAGAATCGGTGGAATAGCCAGCGAGCTGTTACTTCCATAGCACCTTCCCGTGCAACATCATCAATAGACGAATGCACCATTTTCTGGATAATGGGACCAATCTGCTCAAAATGGCTCTGAACGGTGTAATTGAAAAACTCTACAGCCCTCCGCGAGGCAGCCACACGCAAGTCACCCGCACAGGCACTGCAGAACCATTTAACGGCCTGATCTTTGTCGATGTTAAGCATTGGAAGTAAGGCTTCAATGGATGCCATTCGCACCGCCGGATGCGGATCGTTCACAAGTGCTTCAATGCCGGACATAAACTTTCCCATCCAGTCTGTATGGCTCCAAAGCAATTGCCCAAACGCCTCAGCAACCACACCGCGAACACAATTGATCGTATTCTGGTAGAGAATATCGACAGATGCCTCATCGGCGGACTTGTCACAATGCATATTCAACTTCCCCGGTTCTAAATCGGGGTGGCGCTTTGCATAGTGAATCAACCTCTCAATTGTTTGGTCCGACCAGTTTTCATCTGCCCGTTCGGAGATGAGTCGGCAGAATGACATGGCAGTTTCACGATCATCACCAGCTTGGAATCTCTTTAAAACAGCTTCTACGGTCTCTACAGATGCAGGATTCCAGGAAGCCTTTTCTTCTTCAGTGATATCTGAATCAGGTTTCTTTTTCCCAAGTCCGTCAAGTATCGCCGACACATACAGCGGATGGACATCATCCGGAAAATGAAGCGCCAATTGTCCGAAACGTTCAGGAAACCGCTTGGCTATTTTTCCAAGGCTGTGTGAAAATTGCCGAATGGATGTTGTTAAAGCGCGATCTTGACTGACCTGTATCCATTTATGATTGTCATGCTCCTGGATTTTCTTGTTGCTCACAATACTCAGCCAGGCGAGGTCGCTTATTTTTTCAAGCGATGGATCAAGCTTAGAGCCAATCGAGCCGCCTGATGTTCGTCCGGTTCTGAGAAATTGTTCTTCTGGATAATGCGCGAACTTTCGCTTTAATACCCTGATCAAGTCAGCAGTAGGCGGCCGAACTCTCTTGGAATAAAGTGCAGGAAGCAGGAAATACTGGGCGCGGCCCCAGTAATCCCCAAAATATCCATCACGCCAACCTTTCAAGTAATATTCGGCAAGCCTTTTTTCATCAGGTGAATGGTAGTAAACAATCCCATCCTCAAGTTTCCGAAACAATTCATCTGAACAATAGGGAGACAAAGACTTTATTAGACGCATGGCCGGCATCCATTCAGGTTCGCTGTAACCAGAACCAGGGCGAAAGCGCGTAATATCACCAAGCAGCCAGCGCATGCCTTCATCCGCACGAGCAGCGGGAAGATGGGCATATACTTCAATAAGGATCTCCTGGGTAATTGGGGAGATGCTGTTTTCCAATGGTGCCGTTCGCTTTATGATCTCATCCGGTTGTTCAGCAGCCAGTATGCGGCCTGCAAGGATGACCAGTTCAACCACTCCACGGGCGATGTCGGTATGATGTCCATGGCAGGCTGAGATTCGATCCTCCATCCATCTGTCAAGACGATGATCGTAAGGTTCGGTTTTAAAAGCGGTCAGCCTTTCAATATGTGGCACTAATAGATCCCATGTGTCGGTTGGATAATTTTTGGCAACATTGTTCAGAGCCTCGCAATCCTTATCGTAATCGTACCATCTTTCCAGACGTCCCTTTCTTTTTGATGATTGAGACGCATTCGGTTCGCTATCATCCTTTTCTGTATCCCAGGTTGAAACTACGGCCTCAATCAACCGGATGGCTCGAAGCGGATGTTTTGAACAGAGTGATTTCCAGTCAACAAAATCCTTCACATAACCAAGACGGGCGAGCCTCAACCGTAGCTGAAACATACGATCCGAATCATCGGCCAGCCGCCAGCATATCGTATTCAGAACCAGTGTGGGCCAATCACCCTCTCGCTCCCCAAACGGTTCCAAAATTTCTGTTACGGCATCAGGAATTTTCTCGGCCACTGATCTGAGAAGCCACAGGGCGCGATCAATCTTCTCTTTACTTTCAGAGTTCAGCCATTCGGAAATCGTTCCCTTATTCAAAAGGAGACAGATATACGGTGGATGAACCAAGAAAACCGTTTCCAGGAGATGTTCTTTCCAGTAGTTATCCTCTATCAGGGCTACGCAATATTCTCCAAGTTCTTCGCTCATGTCTTCGACTTGCCCTATCAACTCTAAAACAAGATGTTTGAGGTGAAAGCGCACTCCATCCGATTCCACGAGTTGTTTGACAGTTTTCAGAAATTCCTGTGGGGATTCCTCGGACAACATTGTAAGCGCTTGCCGCAATTGTTCACGGCGGAAAAGTGATTGTTTTTCCTTTGGCCCCAACCAATCGAGTATATTTCCTGTGCCCTCATCTATCTGCCGCAGCAAACGGTCGGCAATCAGGTAGTCCAGATAGCTCTGATGGCAGAAAGTTATCTTTCCGGCGCTTTCTTGAAGGATGCCAAAAGAGTAGAGAGCCTTGGTGACCTTTTGCCATCTATCCACCTTACGTTTAGGAGCCGATATCTTCCCATACCCTTCCATATAATTGACCAATGTGGTCAATACTTGGTCTAATTGCTCTGGAGAAATACCAGCTTTTTCAAGAACCTCACGGCGATTTTCCCAGAAACGGCGCATCAATTCCGTCGCAGAACGGAATGCAGGTACTCCGCCGGTGCATTTCAATTCTGTCCAAATAGCAAGATTTTGAGGAGAAGCGAGGATTCGTTTCTGCCGATCAGTCATTCCGCCAAATGATGGGCCGATAACCTTTTGCAGCGTCTCTGTTGTAAGCTCTTTTACCTCGACCTTACTGAATTCCGGGTGAGATGAACCGGTAAGCCAGCTCTTTATCTCGGGATCATGCTCCAGATCAAAGGTGCGGCAGGAAAGCACAACAGTAATCTTCTCGCCGTATTGACGTAAAGAATGGACATGCCTTACCAATTCTTTGCAAACGTCCAGAGCATTGGCGGAATGGGCACAGGTCCAACGGATGGCATCGAGCTGATCCAGAATCAAAACGCACTTGCAATCACCGGCAATACCGGTCAGGGAGTAGGCGGGAGAATCCAGCAGCCCCATGTCCACACCGAATTGAGCAGCAGTGTCTCTTGGCTCCCGCCGGTCCAGCCGGATGGGAAGATAGGGTATATTTTCTTTTCGGAGATATTGGGTCAGTTCGTACAGCACGCTGGTTTTGCCAAAACCTGCCGCACCGTGTAGAATCACATCCCTGCCGCCTTCAACAGTTTCAATGAGAAATTTGCTCTCTTCTCGTTGGATAAGTTTATTGCCTATTAACCGTGGCCGGATGGATTCCTCGAACTGTCGTTGCAATTCCTCGATGGCAGGTGCAATACGGTTATCATGTGCTAACTTCTTAGGATGAATGCC
The DNA here is from genome assembly GCA_030592345.1 of Deltaproteobacteria bacterium. Lineage (GTDB taxonomy): Bacteria > Desulfobacterota > Desulfobacteria > Desulfobacterales. The sequence goes on along the minus strand of JAUVJO010000122.1, from coordinate 4,034 downwards.
AAGTTCTGACAAGTAATTTCGCAACTCATCGGTATCGATCGAACTTCCGAATCTGTCCTCGTTCCCGGCGTAGCTTAGGAGAGTTGAAAGTGCGGTTTCCGGGTTACCCGTTAGGAGGTAACCGGCCCATGCCAACAAATCCCGCCAGCTATTCTGATCATCGGGATACAGAATGACATATGCCCGTTTCAAATAATCAAAGGCCCTAGCCCGATCAATTTCCTGTTCAGAATCAAGCGTAAGCACCTTACAGAATTGGTGAAAGGCTGTTTCTATATCGTTTCCGGCACGTTGAATCTTATATTTGTAAAATTTGTCTGGATTGTTATCTGAGCGTCTGGCATAGTCGCACATATCTCCGAACAATCTGGCTCCCACCCCGGAAACAAATGCAAATTCGTGTTGCGGATCACGATCCAACTGGAATCGCAGATGGTTAAGAACTCCTCTGGGCTTCAAATCGCTAATTGACCAGGATTCCTTACTTTTATTGCGGGCTTTGCATTGCTGAGCCTGGCAGATGCCATCCTTTCTTTCAATCCAAAGATCCACACCCCGTTCATCATCACCGATAGCTTCCACGGTAACAGACGAAATCTCTTCATTCAGCACACGGAGAAGCTGTTTGGCGACCCAGCGCCCTTCATACCGGTTGCCCAATTTGTCCGCCAATCCGCCCGGCTCGAAGCCCATTCTATACTTCCCTCTGAACGTTTTTTCCAAATGACTTGGTGGTAGGCCCTCGAATTTCGCAATAAGTAGTCAAATTGTGCTCACATCCAAATCTGCGATTTGAAAACATCAATATGCAATCTCCTGACCCTTTATGACGGAGAACCGGTCATTCGTTCCTCTTCCTCCACCGTGACTTCTCACGTTTCCTCTGGGGTTTAACATTTTTCCTTTGTGCTTCTATTTTGGATAGGAGTGCAGAGGCTGGTTCATAGGGGCGACCTTCGAGCCGGGCCAGTTCAGCTTCGGTGGAGACCAGTTCTCCCCGGAAAGCCTTGGCCAAGATCGCCTGTGTCAGCTTTTCGGCCTGCACCGTTGCTGCCGTCACCCGCTTCTCGATCGCATCGGCCATCTTGAAGAAAATCTCAATACGCTTGGCGATTTCTTTTTGCTCTTTTACTGGCGGAAATGGAACTGTAACAGACCTGATATCGTCGAGGCCCAAACCTATTTTTGTTGCGCCTCGCTGAAGATTTTGAAATTGTGCCTGCCCTCCTTTCGCAGATGCCAAGTAACAAGCCAACCATGGCTGATAGACACCAGCGACCGGTCGAGCAATCGCAACATGTTGATTCACGTATGCTTTGCCTATCCCATCCGGAACCAAGGCAATCATTCCCACGTCAGCAGTAATTGAGACAAGAATATCACCTGGTTGAACTCGCGTCCGCTGTCGCTCTGCCCCTATCGGGGGGTTGACACACTGAATCTGCGATAAGTCCAAAGCAATTGTGTCGTGGTCGAGGTTCCCAATGCGAATAAAGATTGAACCAGAGTGAGCGTAGTATTTTGCCCAGCCCCTTGAGCCACTCGTTACAAATGAGAACAGCGTGTCGGAACTAACATATTTCCAGCTTTCCGGCACCTCGGGTAACCTCTCATTCCTTACACTTTTTGGTTGTTTGTACTTTTTAGCGGAACCCTGTTCGAGCACCCATTGTTTTTGACGAAATCGCAAGATTTCCCTGATTGAAAGTTCTGATGATGTGACACCTGTGTCGTTCTCGCGCCAGTCCGCAGTCAGCCGTCCCGAGCAAGCGACGGCGAGGACGGATTGGCGGAAGCGTTTGAGGATGGTGGGAACTTTGGCCAGGCGCTCACGCGCCGCATTGACCCGCGCGATCAGTTGTTCAACCTTCGCCACGATCCGTTTTTGTTCGGCTATCGGTGGCAGCGCCATTTCTATCTTCGCAATGTCGCTTTTGTTGATTGCCGTAAAAGTCGAGCCGGTCCCACTCAGGGATAGTTGAGGTTCCAGGAGGCGCAGTGCATATAGAAACACTTCAGTTGGGATTCCGCCGAGAGGTGTCAGGGCAGCCAAGCCACGCCCGATTATGCACTCGCGGTCAGCGACATTTGTAGGGCCTACTGGAGCACGAATCGATAGCAACACGTCGCCGGGTTTGGCTACCTTCTTTGGCTGAGTGCACCAAATTCTAACCTTTGGATGGCGTTGGCCAAAGTCAGCTTTTCCTTGGAAAAAGGGGATGCCTTTACCGCCGTCATTGTACGATGAACCGGGTGGAGATTGTCCCATATTGATAGTCGAGACTTCAGGTAACTTCACGCGAACCCAGCCTTCGGGCAGTTCCTCATTTGAAAAGTTGCCGTACACCGGCTGTTCATGCGCTGCAGAAGGCGTCATGCAGATGCCCCATTCAATGTAATTGGCCGCTCGCTGTTGCTGTTCTCCAGTAAGGAAAGAATGGTGTTTAGCTTCTCTATGGCCCCCTCAAGCTCAACAATAGCATCCGCCGCCAACTCCTCCGGCTCTGGAAGTTCATCTCCATCGCCCAGCAATTCATCCCTCAGCCATTTAAGTCCATCGATTTTGAAATCTCGTTCCTTCACTTCGCTGATATGAAAAGAACGCCATCGGTCTTCCTTGGACTTCTTGGGATCACGCTTGCCCTGGCCATTAGGGTTGCGACCGTAGCAGACCTCGAACTCTGCAAAATGCTGTGGCGTAAGGGGTCTATCCTTTTTGGTTATACGCGGAATGTTAGTCCGGGCATCATAAACCCAGAGGTTTTCGGTCGAATAGCCCTTGGTGAAGAAGATGACGTTGGTCTTGGTGCCTGGACTGTAAGGTGTAAAGGTGCCGTTGGGGAGGCGCAAGACAGTGTGCAGGTCGCAGTCCTCCATGAGGATCTTGAACACCTCACCAGCCTGATCGGCAAAAAGGACATTATCCGGCACAACGATGGCTGCGCGACCGCCTGGTTTTAGGATACTCATCACATGCTGGACAAAATTGAGCTGTTTATTGCTGGTGGCGATAGTGAAATCATCGCGGGTGGGTGCCTGGTTGGCCCCCTTTGTCCCAAAGGGAGGGTTGGTCATGATGCACTCATAGGGGCCTCCCTTTTTGGGCTCATAAATTGCATCTCCCAAATAGATGTTGGCCTCAATGCCGTGGAGATAAAGGTTCATCAGGGCCAGTCTTCTGGGCCGTGGGACAAGCTCGGTTCCCGAGTAGGTGGCTGTTAGAATGCGTTTGGCATCTGTGTGCCCCAGAGCGCCTTTTGCTTTTTTCATCAGCCATTCATAGGCGCAGACGAGAAAGCCGCCGGTCCCGGCCGCCGGGTCGTGGATGGTAAAGTCCTCGGTTTTGCGAGGATCGGGCTGCACGCACCTGACAATGGTTTGGATCAGGATACGTGGGGTGAAGTATTGTCCGGCACCCTTTTTTCCCTCGGAAGCTGACTTTTCCAGCAAACCCTCATAGGCAGCAGCTTTTACGTCAACCTTGAGGGCGGTCCATTCAATCTCGTCAATGAGATTGACAAGGCGTTTCAGGTTGACCGGGTTGCTGAACCGGGACATGGCCCCACCGTAGATGTCTCCCAACATGCCCTTTTGTTTTCCCAGTTCACGAAGGGTTTTCATGTAGTGGTCCGTCAGATCAACACCCGACTTTTCCCTTAGAACAGGCCATGCATATTCCAGAGGTATTTCCGCCCCTTTTTCCTCAATCATCTTGAGAAATAGAAGGTAGGTCAACTGCTCGATGTAATCGCCGTAGTCGATGCCGTCATGCCGCAGGGTATGACAGAATCCCCAGAGTTTGCCTACTATGTCGGTCATAAATCTCCTAATTTTTCTTGACAGGATTAACAGGATTGACGGGATTTTTTTCTCTACGCCTGAAAACCGGTAAATGCATAGCCGCATTCCAAGCCTTGGCAGCCTTCTTAAATCGAATTGCAAAACCTGCATCCTTAAACTGGTCTTCAAGGTACACATCAAAATTTGTTCTTGGTTTCATATTACATTCCTTCTGGTTCGCTTGCCATAAGCGG
>JAUVJO010000415.1 GCA_030592345.1 Deltaproteobacteria bacterium | reverse complement strand
TTTTCTCGGATTGTTGTTATTCCCATTGCTGCACACATCCTTGAGCATTGTCCACTATCATTGGCTTCATATTTAATCCTATTGGCACTGAAAAAAGATTTGAACAAGATAGAGACCTATCCCAACCCCATCAAAAATGAACGCCATACGAATCGAGATTTTTCGAGCAATGGTCAGCTTTCCTTCCGTCTTCAAATAGTCGCGGAAAGAAATACCGAGGAAGACGACGGCTATGGCTACGAACACGATTCCGAGAGATGGTGGGCTATGCATGGTTGTTCTGATGCTCCCGTGATCACTGACTTTTTTACTTCAACCCAAGGATCTGTTTTTGCCGAAATCCTGGCGCACGTACTTCAAAAAGTGGCTGGCCGGGGTGCAACACCGCCAATTCTATTGCAGCGGCAGCCCGCTGGCACTGATAGCCGGTTCTGAGCACGTGCTGGAGATGAGCCGCTGCTATCGGCTTACCGACCAAATACCTGGTGCCGTTTCGGAATTCCCCCTTTTTTTTGTTCCACCATGCTGCAATCAATCCCGGTTCCGGCCAGGGCAAATCTTCATCAGGGTCCATCTCCACGTCTTCATCTTCAGGCTCTTCTGTCGGGCCAGCCTCAAACCCCTCCGGCCACTCGCCTTCAAGATCCTCGTACGCCAGGTCAACGCCGGTAATCATGGTAAAAGCCTCTCCCGCTACTCGGGCCAGTTCCGGCACTTCCATATGCTCAACAATCCACGAAATCTGTACCGGATCCCCGGCAACTCCCGCCCCGATCATCGTATAGCGAAGCCAGTCAGGTTGCTGAGACATTTCTTTCAGCCAGTTTTGCACGCTGGCATTGTCCATAACCCGCAAAGTAAGGTTCAAAGCGCTTTCCCGGAAGGGTGACTCTGATGTAGCAAGGGTTTTGAGAAACTCCAGGGCCTCACCTCTATCTCCTAACAAAACCGCCGACCAACCAGCCCAGAATTGGCAATCCTTGTCCTTGGTGGAAATCTGATTCTTTAGCGTAGGGAGCAGATCAATACGGCCCAGCTCGCCTGCCGCGCGAATAGCACGCGCTTTAAGAAAAGTGTCCTCATCATTTAAAGCGTCAACAAGTGTTGAGCCTGGATCCTGGCGATGCACGGCAGAGGCTGCTATACCGATCCGACGCAGTTCAGGTGTTAATGATTGTAGTAACTGGTCAATATGCTCTTTCACCTGGTCAAAACGCAGCCAGCCCAGCGCGGAAATAAGTCCAAGCGATAATTCCGGATCTGTGGCAGCAGCTTCCAGCACCATCTTGATGCGCTGATCTTGTCCGCTCTCAAAGGCCAGAACTGCGGCGGCAAATACTTCCCCGGGTTCCTCCTGTGCCAGCGCATCCGCGCAGATACTCCACCCCATATCCTCAGAAATTCGCAATCCATCTATGTGAGCTTCCACACGTTCATCTATGTCTGCCAGGTCCTTCAGGGAATAGTGCGGTGCTTGGACAGCAGCATCGCGGAGAATCCACAGGAATGCTGCTTCTTCCGCATGTTGTTCAACGATACTTTCGATTACTGCAATATTTGTCAGGTTCATTCTTTACAAGTTTTCGTTTGCCGTCATAGCATAAATATTGTGTAACCGTTTACGGTTAACAGTTAACGGTTGATCAAAACATAAAACTGTAAACCGACAACCGATAACCGTGAACTGTGAACTGTTACAATACTTGTCTATCATGCCTGTCCATTCCAGATACAAACTTGTACGTATTGTAATCTGTTATTGTCTGCTCCCTGAACTTGCGGTAAATAACCATATCTCGTACGAGTAGTCGAACAGAGTGCTTCATAACCTGGTGTTTTAGAAAAGCGGAAGCAGAATTCAGCACGACAAGATCGACTTCTTTTTTTGTATAATCAGATAATTCATTTATCAAATAGAGAAGATCAAGGCCGTATAAGGGCTGTTTGAAAAAGAGCGCAATATCCAAATCGCTTGAAACGCGCTGGCAGGCCTTTGCATGGGATCCAAAAAGAAGCGCAAACATAATATTTGGATATTCCCTCAATTTTTCTTTCAGTTGTTCAACAACTTCGAGCATTGCAAGTTCTTCACTTGTTGTATGTACAGCTATGTGTTTGAATCCTGCAAGGCTTTTTACAGCAATTCTAATTATGGAATATTTAATGTAATTTCAAAAGATTGTGAGTTTTAATTAAATTCAAGCGAGTCGGCTTTTCTCTTGTTTTTGCGAATTTTCTATGTTTTTTGAAACGTGACTAAAGCTTGCAAAAACTTACCATGTTATCAACTGTTCGGAATAATTGAAAATCATTATCAAATTCCATAATGAAAATTGCTAGGCTTTTTAATAAAATATCCAGGTCGCTATTAGCATAAAATATTTTTCGACGTTTGATTTTCCTTACTTATTATATGATGTAAGACGCCAAGGGCATTTATACGGGCTTTTCGCAGCATAAGAGCTC
>JAUVJO010000119.1 GCA_030592345.1 Deltaproteobacteria bacterium | reverse complement strand
TGCTCAGGCTTGCAATAACCAGCTATAGATTTCCACATATTAAATTTCACCGCGTTATCGGTCGTCGGCGTATTACAATACAGCCTCCTCCCTCTGGCCTCGTGAAATTTAATATGTGAAAGTCTATGTTCCGCGCCTTCGCGCCTTGCTCTTGATGCTCATTGCTCACCGAAAAAAACGCAATTTGCAACCTTCCGAGGTATAGAATGAAAGAAAATGATAATCAGTTTTTGCTGAAAAAAACATCAGTAGCATTGTAATAAATCATGTATATCCTGTTAATCCTGTCAAAAGTATTTAGGATAATTTGTTTTCCGAAGCCCTAACGGGGACGCAGCTCCTTGATCCTGGCTGCTTTTCCTTTCAGATTTCTCAGGTAGTAAAGGCGAGAACGACGGACACGACCAAGCGTGATCACCTCGACTTTGTCAATACTGGGAGAATGCAAGGGAAAGATACGCTCAACACCAATCCCATAAGAAATCTTTCTTACCGTGAATGTGGCATTTGTGGTGCCTTTGCGTTTTCTCAGCACAACCCCTTTAAAGATCTGAATTCGTTGTTTCTCTCCTTCTCTGATCTTGACAGAGACCTTTACCGTGTCACCGGGCTTGAAAGACGGCAAATCAAACCGCATCTGTTCCTTTTCAATAGTTCTAATCGCTTCCATATTTTCCTCCAATTATCTCTCTCTCCCCAAAAGCCTATCAAGGATAATGGCAGCAGCCGAGCGGACTGAAAGATGATTGTAGCCTGTAGGCCCCATAATCGGGGCAAGAACAAAATCGGCTCTTTCAATAAACTCCCGTGTCAGTCCCCACGCTGTGCCAAAGATGAGTATAAAGGGACGGCCAGAGTCCAACATCTCTGACAATTCCGTATAGCTAATACTTTGCGGGTGAGCCCGGGCGTCTGTGACGACCATTACCGGTCTACCCTGCCCCCCCTTGCCTGAAATCTCGTCCACTGCATCATCAAGCGACGATACAATTCTAATGATCTCCAAGGCTGCCCTGCGGTCAGGATTGTAGCTTGCCCCAGCACCCTGTGTCCAGTGAGATACGATCCTTCGAACAAGCTCCCGCTGGTCTGCCAGAGGGGTCACCACATAGAAGGCCTGCGCGCTGTAAGTCTTGGCTGCCCTCGATATGTCGTGCAAATCGAGGTTGCTGACTGCCGAGGCGATCACCTCTGCCCTTTTATTATACACCGGATGGTGTATCAGGGCCAAGTAAAGGTTAGCTGAACCTGTCAAGACGTTGTCGAATGCTTCTCTATGATGGTCTCGATATCCTGATGTAGCTTATGCAGAAACTCAATATCCCCTGACGTCAGTGGCTGATCCAACAGCAAATCACCCCTTTTAAGAAACGTCTGTATCAGAGAAGTTTGACGCCTCCACTGCCTGATCGCCTCGTGGTTGCCGGAAAGTAAAACCTCCGGCACCTCAACACCCTCAAAGACCCTCGGTCGCGTATACTGCGGATTCTTCAGCATGCCTGTTGAAAATGAGTCCTCTTGGGCAGAGTTTATGTTTCCAAGTGTACCAGGAAGGAGTCTGCTTACCGCATCGATGACAACCATGGCTGCCAGTTCTCCACCGGTGAGCACATAATCACCAATGGAGAGTTCCTCATCTACCAGGTCGCTTGAAATCCGCTCATCAACACCTTCGTAACGGCCACAGACTAAAATAAGCTCGGTACATTCTGCCAGTTCCCTGGCCACTCCATGATCAAACAGACGACCCTGTGGCGTGAGCAGAATGGTATTGGCCCCAGGGTGTTTGCCTCTTGCATGCCGAATCGCCCCTGCCAAGGGCTCAGGCTTCATCACCATGCCGCAACCGCCGCCATAGGGGCGGTCATCCACCGTGTGATGGTGGTCTGTGCTAAAGTCTCTTATGTCGATCGTTTCGATGGATATGCGGTGGCTTTCAACAGACCGCTTTATGATCCCTCCTGCCAGCAAGGCGGAAAACATCTCGGGAAATAGCGTAAGGACTGTAAAGTACATCAGTTAATCTTCCAGCCCTTCAGGAAGATCCACTCGCATGATGTTTTCTTTCAGATCAATATCGACCACCACCGAATCAATCGCTGGAACCAACACCTCCTGCTTACCGTCTCGCACCACGTAAACATCATTGCTTCCTGTAGGTATGATCGCCTCCACACGGCCCAGACGCCGGTCATCCAGTGTGAGAGCCTGAAGCCCTATGATTTGGTACCAGTAATAGCTATCTTCTTCAGGTTTAGGCAAGGATGCCTTGTCTACACAAAGCTCGCACCCTATCCACTGTTTTGCTGCCTCAATAGATGCTATCCCCTCAAGGACAAGAAGGATCACGCGCTTGTGAGGGCGGGCAGATGCAATACGAAAAGTAGCAAGGGGTTCCCCTTGTCGGCTGAGGACCAGGGCATTTCCCGGGGCAAACGTATCGACGGATTCAGCGAAGGATAAGACCTTGAGGTAGCCCTTGATCCCGTGTGTACCTACGATCTTGCCCACAGGAATGAGGGCATTACCAGCCATGGTACTCTACTCCATGATCTCCAACACAGCTCTTTTCTTGATTTTGGCAGAAGCAGCACTCAAGATCGTCCGTAGAGCTCGTGCTGTGCGGCCCTGCTTGCCGATGATTTTTCCGAGGTCATCTTTAGCCACTTTTAGCTCCAAGACAGAGGTCTGCTCGCCTTCCACTTCGGAAACCGTGACTTCCTCCGGATTGTCCACTAGCGCCTTAGCAATGTACGTGATCAGATCCTTCATCTCCTGACCTCCTCACTCCGTTAACAGAGAAACCGACATCGACAAAAGTAAGCTGGTTTCGAAAGACCCTCTTATGCATTTCCCGCTTGTGAAAAAAAGCCTTCTTTTATTAATAAACTTCGAACCGTTGCAGTCAGGATGGCCCCTCTTTCAATCCATGCCTTGATTCGGTCGTGTTTCAAGCGGACCGTTGCAGGCTCGGTGAGCGGATCATACGTTCCAACAAGCTGAATAAACCTGCCATCTCGAGGTGCCCTGCTGGAAGCGGCCACGATTCGATAAAACGGCCTTTTTTTTGTGCCATACCTGGCTAATCTAATTTTGACAGACATCCGTCGCTGTTCCTCCTTAGAATGGCAGCAATCCACGACCAAGAGCATGAAGGCCGCCCTTATTCAATTTCTTTATCATCTTTTGTACTTGGACATAATTTTTCAACAGTTGATTGACCTCCTGGACCGTCGTCCCGCTCCCCTTGGCGATTCGTTTGCGCCTGCTTGAGTTGATTATGGGGTGCTTACGTCGCTCCTGAACCGTCATGGAGTCAATGATGGCTGTAATGCGAACCAGTTCCCTTTCGTCCACATTGAGCTGTTTCATTTGCTTCAGCTTGCTCATTCCCGGGATCATGGCCAAAAGTTCCTCCATGGAGCCCATCTTTCTGATTTGGGCCATTTGATCACGAAAATCTTCCAGGGTAAACTGGTTTTTTTGGAGCTTCTTTTCCAGTTCAAGGGCTTTTTTCTTGTCAACAGTGCCCTGTGCCTTCTCGATGAGAGAAAGCATGTCTCCCATTCCCAGTATCCTGGATGCCATCCGGTCCGGGTGAAATGGTTCCAGGGCATCCAGTTTTTCACCCACACCCACAAACTTGATCGGCTTTGAGGTTATGGCCCGGATAGAAATGGCTGCCCCACCTCGGGCGTCTCCGTCCATCTTCGTGAGAATGACTCCACCGATATCAAGGGCATCATTAAAGGCCTTGGCCATATTGACAGCATCCTGTCCGGTCATGGCGTCGGCGACTAACAGTATGTCAGAGGGCTGAACCGCCTCCTTTATGCGTTTGAGTTCGGCCATCAGGGCATCATCAATGTGTAGGCGGCCGGCAGTGTCGATCAGAAGGCTATCAAAACCCTCCTTACGGGCCCTGGTGAGGGCTTCACTGCAAATATCGACCGGATCCATGTCCTGGGCAGAAGGGAAGACCCCAACACCGAGATTTTCCGCAAGTATCTTCAACTGGTCAATGGCGGCCGGCCGATAGGTATCTGCCGGCACCAGATAAGGCTTTCGGTGTTGCTTCATCAAAAACTTGGCCAGCTTACCGGTGGTCGTGGTTTTTCCTGAACCCTGCAGGCCCACTAGCATGAGGGAGGCAGGGCTGCCAACCAGGTTCGGCTCTTCGTACCGGTCACCCATAAGTCGGGCCAATTCTTCATTAACAATCTTGACAACCTGCTGCCCCGGTGTCAGGCTAGCCATGACCTCCTGGCCGATAGCGCGCTCCCTGATGGCGGCAAGCAACTGTTTTACGACCTTGTAGTGGACGTCGGCTTCAAGAAGGGCGATGCGGACTTCTTTTAGGCCGGCCTCGATATTTTTCTCTGTTAACTTGCCGTGACCTTTGAGTTTCTTGAAGGCCAAGTTCAGCTTGTCGGTCAGGTTTTCAAACATAAAGGGTCTCCATGGTGGTATAAACCTTTAATATTTATTATTGGTCTGGTTCTATGTCAAGGAAATAGTGTGGCCTTAACGGAGCGTTGGGGGTAATGAGGCATAAGCGCTAAGTTATTTTTGGACCGGAGGGACTAATGAACATCGAACATCGAACGTCCAACATCGAATGGTGAATGGGAAAAGATGAAGAAACAAAAATAGCCGTTGAATGTTCGGTATTAGTTTTTCATTCGACCACGCCAAGGCGTGGTTCGAGGTTGGACGTTCGACGTTCATCTTTTCAGAATAATAGCCATTCTCGGACAGCTTCTTATAGACTTTTACATATTAAATTTCACAAGGCCAGAGGGAGGAGGCTGTATTGTAATACGCCGACGACCGATAACGCTGTGAAATTTAATATGTGAAAGTCTATAGCGTAAGGCCTGCGGCGCAAGGGGTGGGGAATTGATCGAGCACGACATAAAAAATCTTAGTGAGGATGCCCTTGCTGGCTGGTTTGACAGGCACAACATCGCAGTCTATCGAGCCAGCCAGGTCCTAAGATGGATATATCATCGAAGTATTTGTTCCTTTTCTCAGATGACAGACCTTTCCAAGGATTTGAGGCGTCTTTTATCTGGCGAGTTTACCATTAGCCGACTTGATCCAGTCCGCATACAGGCTTCAGAAGATGGCTCAAAGAAATACCTTTTCCTCCTGGAGGACGGTCACCATATCGAAAGCGTGTTAATTCCCGAGAGGAGGCATTGGACACTGTGTGTATCCAGCCAGGTAGGGTGCGCAATGGGCTGCAAGTTCTGCTTGACGGGACGTGGCGGCTTTGTACGAAATCTGGAACCTGCGGAGATTGTTAACCAGGTCTGTGCCGTGCAAAACGATCTCACACACCCAAACCTTCTCACCAATATTGTCTTCATGGGCATGGGAGAACCTCTTGCCAATTATGACAGCGTGGTCAAAGCCCTCGTCATCATTACGAGCAGCAACGGTCTTCAGTTTTCTAGCCGCCGAGTCACACTTTCCACGGCAGGGCTTGTTCCCAGGATAGATGATCTTGGACAGGACGTGACAGTGAACCTGGCCGTTTCTCTCAATGCTGCGGACAACAAGACCAGGGACGTATTGATGCCCATAAACCAAACCTATCCGATCGAGATGCTCCTTTCAGCATGCCGCGGGTTTCCCCTTCCCTCCAGGCGCATGATAACTTTCGAGTATGTCTTGATCCATGGCGTTAATGACAGGCCCAAAGACGCAAAAAAATTGGTTGGGCTCCTTAGGCCCTTACGGGCCAAGATTAATCTCATACCATTCAACCCATTTGAGGGAAGTACGTTCAAAAGACCTGAGGAGGCTACCATACTCGCTTTCCAAAAGGTACTTACGGATCATCACTACACAGCCATGATCCGGCAAAGCAAGGGTGGCGATATTGGTGCGGCCTGCGGACAACTCCGCTTTGCAACGGACAACAGCCAACGGACACTATAGACTTTCACATATTAAATTTCACAAGGCCAGAGGGAGGAGGCTGTATTGTAATACGCCGACGACCGATAACGCCGTGAAATTAATATGTGAAAGTCTATAACTGGAAAGGAACCGGCATATGAATATATCGGGCACGGAGAAAAGACTGCTAGACGACATTAAAAAACCTGACACGGTGGTCCCGGACGTCCTTGAAGTGCTTGACTATGCGTATCCCACAAAAAGGGACATAGAGATCAAGATTGACCAACCCGAATTTACCTCTGTGTGTCCCATTTCAGGCCTTCCCGACTTTGGGTCTATCACCATACGCTACATACCCAAGGAGAAAATTGTTGAATTGAAGTCCTTGAAGTACTATCTAATTCAATATCGCAATGTGGGCGTCTTTTACGAACACGTGGTAAATCGCATCCTGGAGGATCTAGTTGGTGCCCTCAACCCAAAGTTCATGGCGGTCACAGGGACCTTTACGCCTCGAGGCGGCATCATTACGACCACGCGGGTAGAATACAGGGGAGATGATTCCCTGTCGGTTGAGTGAGCTAAAGTTTAAAGTGCCTAAAGTGAACTAAAGTTAAGGAATGTTGCCATTTTAGTTTCAAAAAGATCATTCATCTCAACAACTTGGAACACTTTAGCTCGCTTCAGCTACTCTTTCATACAAATAGATATCATCCTTAACTTTAGGCACTTTAGCTCACTTCAGACACTTATTACTTATTGGAGCAAGAAACGGATGAAGCTCGTAGCCGGAAGACGTATCAATGTCATAGCTCTCTTTTTGGCGGGCTGTTTGCTGGCCACCGGTTGTGCCACGGCCAGGAAGATGACGTATGGCATTATTGATAAAGGAAAGACACTAAAGAAAAGCATCGTATTGACACCTGCTGTGAACAGTTCGGGTTGCGCAGGCAAAGATTGTCAAAATATCGCCGTGGCGCAACTGAGGGCCTTTCTTGGCCGCCATTGTCATGGCCTGATTATCGTAGATTCTCCGGAAATCCGCGAGGAATTAGAAGAGATACCCCGTCTTCCTTCAGGCCGTATCGAGAACCTGGCCCTTGCTGAGTTTGGCAGAATCCACGGCCTCGGTGTTGTGTTGGAGCTAAGCATTGGAGAAATCGAATGTCTCACAGGCAAGCGTGGCATCTGGGGATTCAGACGCACCTGTATGCTTGCGCAGTGCTCTTTGTACGTGAGGGCGTTTGACGTTGAGACAACGGCTGTTTTTTTAGATAGACTTGTCCGGGAGGCTGTAGAAATCTCGGAATACGACTGCAATATCATCAAGAAAGGCGATGGAAACAATAATGAGATAGCAGATCGGCTGCTCGCCAAGTTGACGCCCAGGATAGGAAAAATGATCTGCAAGGGCTTGTCAGATACACCTTGGAAGGGCTATATCATGAGTAGCTCAGACAAGACATACAGTGTTTCTGGCGGCACTGATGCGGGACTTGCCACTGGGGATGTATTGGAGGTCTTTCAAATGAGCGAACCGATGGAAGGCCAAGGGGGGCAGGTCTATTGGGTTCCAGGTCACAAGATCGGTGAAATCAGGGTCACCAAGGTCCAAAGGGACCGGGTTGAGGCCATTTGCCTGTCTGGCCATGACCTTGAAAAGAGCATTTGTGTCAAGTTGAAACGCTAATATTACACATGCCCTAAGATCCGATAGATTGGGATAGGCTCATCCAAACCCTTAAGTGCTATTGTGGGCGTTATTCTCTCTGCCGCAAACCGGTCTGAAATCTCTCTGTAGGTTGTCTCGCTGATCAGTATCTCACCTGCTCTTGCAAGCTTTTCCAAGCGGGCGGCGATATTGACCGGCATGCCAAAGGCAGTATACTCCCTTTTTCTCAACGAACCAAACACACCGGTGACCACCTCGCCAGTACAAATACCAATGCCGATACACAGATCAAGACCTCGTGCCTGCTGCAGTTTCCGACTGATAACACGACTGGTCTCCTGCATTTCAATGGCCGATTCAATGGCTCTCTCAATATCGTCCTCGTGGGATACTGGAGATCCGTAGATCAGCATGATGCAATCACCTATGTGCTTGTCTATGGTGCCGTTGAAGCGATATGCGATTTCTCCCAGGGGGGTGAAATAATGATTGTTCAAAAATGCCGCGATCTCTTCGGGCGGAACCTTCTGGGACATCTGAGTAAAGCCCCTGATGTCGACGAAGAGGACCGTCACTTTGTGTTTTCTGGGGCCCATAAGCGTGGGATTGCTCAGGATCTCCTTGTACACCTGATCAGAGATGAACTGTCTCAGCCGTTTCCTTATCGTGATTTCTTGGATTTTGTTCCGCAGCTCGATGTTATCAAAGGGTTTTGTGAGGAATCCATCAAGTCCCTCGTTGGTTGCCCGAATAGCGCTCTCCATAGTAGCATAACCTGTGAGCAGTATGCGGGTAACCTCGGGATTGATGGAGGAGATGCGGCCGAGGGTCTCCATGCCGTCGAGCCCGGGCATCTTAAAGTCTGAAATTACGATACCTATCTGGAAGAGGTTTTCTTCAACAAACCGAATGCCAGCCTTGCCGTCTTCTGCGGTGTGAACGGCGTAAGGCTCTTTCTTGAGAGCCCGCTTCACCGAGCGGCGCACCCCTTCCTCGTCATCAATAAATAAGAGACCGGTCATTACAACCCTCAGTTGTGAAAGTCTATAGCCTTCACAAAATCATTAT
>JAUVJO010000150.1 GCA_030592345.1 Deltaproteobacteria bacterium | reverse complement strand
GTTGAGATGGCGGATAACCTCGGCCTTACCCTTATCCTGGAAAACTACAAGGCGCCCTTTGACTCTGTTTCAACCTATGTGATCCTCCTTAGAGAGGTTCCTGGACTCAAGGTGCATCTCGATGTTGGCCATACGAATTTTGGGCTTGACGATGCTGAAACCTTTTGCAGGCACCTCGGTCGCCACATCGTGCACGTTCATTTCTCCGATAATCGTGCGACCGACGATCATCACATGCCCTTAGGAGTTGGAAATGTTGACTGGAAAAAAGCGGTCTCTGCCTTGAAAAAAATCGGCTACGACGACACCATTACACTGGAGGTATTTTGCAGTGACCGCACGGTCTTGTTTCAGTATCTGGAGATCAGCAGAAGGCTCGTACTGAATCTTTGGAATCAAGTAACCGTTCACGGGTTCAATGGTTCAGGCGTTCAAGGTTTACCAAAATCTGAACCGTCCTACGAGCAAGGCTAACGGAAGAAAGGTAACCCTGAATCCCGCTTTCAGCGGGAAACTCTGAACCTGTGAACCCCTACGGAATCATTAGATAGAATTGCATCGAAGTGGCCCAATATAACGTATTGACAACGCTTAAGGAAAATATCAGCCTGACCAGGCGAGAGGCTTGTCAGGTTGTCGGCATGTTGGGGTTGTCTTTTTCTGCCTTTGGCGCTCTTTGTCAAAACGCCTTTGCCAAAAGCATCCAGATCTCTCGGGGGAAAACAGCCATGAATTTGCCTCCACCAGTGCTTGATGGAAACACGTCCCTGGAAAAGGCCATCAAGCAAAGAAGGACTATAAGGTCATTTGCGAATAAGCCTTTGAGCTTACAGCAGTTTTCGCAAATCTTATGGGCTGCCCAAGGTATTACTGAAGATGGCGGTTTTAAGAGGGCAGCACCCTCTGCAGGCGCCCTCTACCCTGTAGACGTTTACGCCGTAGTGGGTAACAATGGTGTCGAGGATCTGGACTCAGGGGTCTATCACTATGATCCCTCCAGTCATTCTATCAAAAGAACGGCCCACGGAGACAAGAGAAAAGACGTGGCCATAGCTTCATTGAGACAGGCGTGGATGGCCACGGCACCCGTCCTCTTTGTGGTGACAGCCCAATACAGCCGCATCACGGTCAAGTACGATGACCGGGGAATAAGGTATGCCATGATCGAAGCTGGCCACGTCGGCCAAAACATCCTTCTGCAGTGCCAGGCCCTTGGCCTGGCAGCAGGAATCGTTGGTGCCTTCTACGACAGCAAAGTGGCAAAAGCCATAAATGCGCCAAGGGATCATGAACCCCTTATCATCATGCCAGCAGGATGTAAGGGATAATTGAATCCCGTATATGTTTGTGATACTCGGGTTGAGCGGTTCAACGTTCACGGTTCCCGGTTGAAGAGCCCTAACTGGCTGTTGGCAAAATGATGACGCATCAATAAAGAAAGTTCACCGTTCAAAGTTCATAGGTTAAAAGGTTGTCAACCCTGAACCGTGAACACTGAACACTGAACCTGGAACCGATCACTTTAGGAGATATGAAGTCTAATGAGCTTTTGTCTTAAGTCCCAGTCCTAACAAGGAGGTACGTTATGGATCCTATCAAGGTGATGGTTAATGGTCTTCCGGGCAACATGGCCGTGAAGGCCGCTGAACACATCCTGCGCGACCCATCGATTAAAATACTCCCGTATGCCCTGACCGGCCCAGAAATTACAGAAAATGAAACAAAAATCGGCCATGAAAGCATTGCGTTGATCCTGCCACACAAGCGGCAGGAAATGATAGATGCTGTCAAAAAGGCAGAAGGGAGATTTTTGTGTGTGGACTACTCTCATCCCGGTGCGGTCAATGACAATGCCTCTTTTTACTGCGACAATGGCCTGCCCTTTGTCATGGGCACGACCGGGGGGGACAGAACAATATTGGTCGATACCGTTAAAGCGTCTGATGTTGCGGCAGTCATTGCTCCAAATATGGGCAAGCAGATCGTAGCCTTCCAGGCCATGATGGAATACGCCGCCGAGACCTTTCCCGGCGTGTTTAAAGGGTACAGCCTTGAGATCAAAGAGAGCCATCAGCAGGGCAAGGCAGATACCAGTGGAACCGCCAAAGCAATGATAGGCTACTTCAACCGATTAGGGACCCCTTTTGAAAAAGACCAGATTGTGATGGAGCGAGACCCAGTGGTTCAACAGAGCAAATTAGGTGTGCCAGAGGCATACCTTGGCGGGCACGGCTGGCACACTTATACGCTCCGTTCCGAAGACGGTACGGTCTTTTTTCAGTTCACACATAACGTCAATGGCCGTGACATCTACGCCAGCGGAACTCTTGACGCCATCCACTATCTTGCCAAAAAGATTGAACAGGGCGCAAAAGGTCGGGCGTTTACTATGATAGATGTGTTAAAAGGGGTTTAAGGGAATCTACACTATAGACTTTCACATATTAAATTTCACAGCGTTATCGGTCGTCGGCGTATTACAATACAGCCTCCTCCCTCTGGCCTTGTGAAATTTAATATGTGAAAGTCTATAGAAGCTCAAAGCTGAAAGCTCAAAGCAGGAGATAAACACATTTGCCTTTGAGCTTTGAGCCTTGAGCCTTGAGCCTTGAGCTTTGAGCAATCTTTTTCTTATACACTATAGTCTCCGGGAGTTCTCCAATTATGCGCAATGTCATCGCTCTTGTCATGGCTGGTGGTAAAGGGGAACGGCTCTATCCGTTGACACAAGACCGATCCAAGCCAGCGGTCCCGTTTGGGGGCATCTACCGCATCATCGATATAACACTAAGCAATTGCATTAATTCGGGTATTTACAAGATTATTGTCTTGCCTCAATACAAGGCCCAATCTTTGGTAGAGCACATAGAAGTGGGCTGGAACATATTCAGCTACGCCCTGGGCCACTACCTAAAGGTAGTGCCTCCGCAGATGCGCACCGGAGATCAGTGGTACCAGGGCACGGCAGATTCGGTGCGCCAAAACCTCTATCTCATAGAACGAGAACCACCAGAACAGGTTCTCATCCTTTCTGGTGACCATGTCTACAAGATGAACTACGCTCGATTTAAGGGATATCACGAAGAAAAAGGGGCTGACATCACTGTCTCGGTCATTGAAGTGCCCATCTCCGAGGCCCACCGGTACGGTATAGTGGAGGTTGCAGAGGACTATCGGATCACTGGTTTCCATGAAAAGCCCGAATCTCCTGCCCCGATCCCCGGGGACCCTGATCGTGCCCTGGCTTCCATGGGGATTTACATCTTTAATACCAGCGTATTGATAGACCTGCTTAAGTCCTCAGTCAAAGACGACTTTGGCAAAAATATCATCCCGGATGCATTAGAAAAATATTCCCTCCATGCGTTCCCATATAAGAAGGAAAACCGGGTTGAAGACTATGTTCATACGTTCAGCGAAGAGGGCACCCGTTTTCGCACCCTGGAGCCGTGTGTGCCAGATTCTTCCTACTGGCGCGATGTTGGGGATCTAGACGCTTACTGGAACGCAAACATGGATTTGACAGGTGTGGAGCCAATGTTCAACCTGTACGGCACCAAATGGCCCTTGAGGACATTCCAGGCGCAGTATCCTCCGGTAAAGACGGTCTTTAAGAATAAGGCTTCCAACAGGATAGGCATGGCCTTGGATTCTATTGTATCACACGGATCAATTATCAGCGGCGGTGTGATAAAAAACTCGGTCCTGTCCTATAATGTGATGGTGAGAAGCTGGTCACAAGTGCGCGAATCGGTGATCATGTCTGACGTGGAGATTGGCCGTCACAGTAAGATAATGAAGGCTATCATCGATAAAAGGAATGTTATACCGGCGAATACTGAGATTGGATATGATCCTGAAGAGGACCGGAAGAGGTTCATGGTGACGCCTCGGGGCATTGTCGTCGTAGCCAAAGAGACTTTCAGATAAAAAACAGATAAAAAAGGGCAGGTTCTTTGCCCCGCCCTTATCCTCTCTGTTTTATTTTTTTTGACAGGATCTACAGGATTTTCAGGATTCTTTATTATTGATCACGTATATCCTGTTAATCCTGTCAAAATGGTAAGTTGTTTCCTCCGAAGCCCTTAGTGCTGCACTCCGACATGCCTTTTGTCAAACTCGCCAAGCCATTTCTTTATCTTGACAATCTGCTGATCTATCTCTTCTGACTTCTCAGGGCTGTATTGCTTTGCAATCCTTAGATGTCGATGCAAGGCATCTCGATATAGATCTGCAAGCTTTTTTTCACCCTTGCTGATCTTGCTCGTTGCCATGGCATACTCGACAGCCGCAATTCTCTTGGTAAGCACATCCCTTTGAAGGTCTGTCGAAGCGTACGGAACGGCCTCGGCCAAAAACGCCCTGGCATTCTCAAAGCCAGGCATAGTCGCTTTGCCAAGAGCAAAATTGGCTTTTCCGCATAACACTAAGAAACTGATGCTGTTCAAACGCATCTGAACGGCTTTTCTCTGTGAGCTAGATAGCGCATACTTGAAGGCATTCGCCAGATAACACTTTGCGGCCTTCAGATCCGGAATACGCTCTTTATTCAATACATCGTCGGCCTGTTTGAGCATATCATCATAAAGGATACCAAATGCCTGCTTCCTGGTGTAGGACTCCTGTTTTGGTAGGTCCTTAATCATCTCAGGGCTCGAGATGCTGGCCAACAGGGTTTTTCCCATCGGAGAAAAAGTGCCTTGCCAAACATCAACCATCTCCTCATTTTGTTCAACGTAAAACTTGTTCGAGTTGCTTAAACTCGCCATCAGGAGGATGGCTATCACTACCGCGAAAGCCCCTATTGCATACTTCAAAGTCTTGTCCATAGGCTCTTCAGGTGGAAGTATGTTCGGTACTCCACCCTTTGGGCCACTCGGGCCACCTCCCTTTTCAGGTTCAACTGCTTTCAATGGTCCCTCGTCAAAGCGTTTAAAAAGGAGTTTTCTGATCATTTCCTTGTCCTCTTCGCTTTTCATGGTCGCCTTCTCCTATACCGTAAATTTGCCTTCATCCTGCAACTCTTTTCCTTGTTTCCCTTGCAGCTCAACTAAACGTCACCGCTTAACCTTATCAAAATCAAAAATCGGGTCCCCTCTATTCAACCCGTCCAATGAGTCTCAAAAAAATAATGGTTCTTATATATTGTACCGGTCTTTTTGTAAAGGGCTTTTTTAAGGTACGTTCCTTATTTTTGACCGCCACGAGAGTCAGGACAGGCTCCGCAGATGCGCAGTATCGCATGCTCCAAAACAAGCCTGGCATCCTGGCCGCTTGTCTTGAGCCGAATATCGGTATCAAACAAGATCTCAAGGGCCCCTGCAAGCTCATCAAAGGTATAATTATCGGAGTGCGCGAGAGCCTTGTAAACAACAAACGGATGTGCGTTGCCGCGCAGAAGATCTCCTTTGCGTTTGTCCAGCTCTGGCAACAGGGTCCTCTGAAACGTCCCGTAGCTCATACCTGTTTTCCATCCGTCCCCGGACATACTTCGTACAAAATCACTGGCCAGGATCAACTTTCGCACCTGGTTGATGACAGCCGACAGGATCTGAAGTGAGAAAAAATTGGCTTTCAACAGGCTCTCCACAAGGATGAGAGCCGTGCGAGTGTCCCTCTCGCCAATGGCATTGGACAGCTCAAAAATGGGGTCTTGTTTGGTTGTTTCCAAAGCATCATTAACGTCATCAGCCAGGATCTCCTTACGGTCCCCAACAAAAACGATAAGTTTATCCAACTCATTGCTGAAGTTGCGAAGCCCGCCGCCTGTCTTCTCGTACAAGGCTTCAAACCCGTCAGTCGCCATAGTTTTACCGGCGCGACTTAAAGCCTTTTCCATGTGAGCTTTTAATGTCTGTTTCTGCTGGCGTTTATCGGCTGCCTTATCACCTTGAGCGACAGAGCAATCAATGACCACCCCGATCTCCTTAATCGTCTTGTACAGTTTGCGTCGCTTGTCAACAAGCTCGGTGGTAAGAACCAGGTGGTTTGTCTTTGGAAAACCCTTAAGGATGGCCTCGTTTAGTACGTCAGCATCCTGATCATGTGCTGGTACGCCTATTTTTTCACCCAGGCAATAATCAATAACGTGATGCAGCCACCCGTCAACAGCCTCTTTGCGGACCTGGGAGGCTTCCCCCGGGCCCAGGCCTAATTGTGTTTCCCACTCCCCGTGGCCGACATCATCTAAGGACAAACCAGCTACGCTCAACACGCGAACGAAATAACGAGCCGAATCTTTGAGTTTCTCTTTGTCAAAGGCTTCTCTTGCCCTCTTCAAGAGATCAACGGTCCCTACCTTTGAATAGAATATTTGGGTATCGTGAACAGCAATCACCTTGGCACCCGGCAACAACGGAAAGGTGTTGAGGCGTGCGATTATTTCATGAATGTCAGCAGTGCCCCCGTCCAGTGCTTCGTAGCCTAGTGATTGTTTCGATGGTGATACGATACTGTCCAAAAGGCCCTTAAAGGCAGACTTATACAAAAACTCGTCACCGTATAGTAGGTAAACAGGAGCAACACCTCCTTTCTTGATCTCGGTCAGGAGGTCGGATATGCTTTTATGGTTGATCTCACCTGTCATTTGTCATTGGTGAATCTTAATTCTTCACCCTCTCGCTCTCAATCTTACTATCATTGCAATGGCAACTGCCGCCATGATTATACCAATAAACTGAGAAATTGAAACCACCCCTGCCACGAATACGCCCCGGTCATCGCCTCGAAGGATTTCAATGATCGATCTGGTCACACCGTAGAGCAGAACATACGCCCAAAAGACCTCCCCTTCGAATCTTTTGATACGCCTCAGGCCCACAAGGACAAAAAAAAGGAACAGGGCGTTAAAAGAGGAATAAAGCTGGGTCGGGTGCAAAGGTATCCCTTTTGGTGCCAGTGACTCGAGATTTGTAAATGTGACTGCCCACGGCAGGTCAGAGGGTTTTCCGTATCAACAGCCTGCAAAAAAGCACCCGATGCGCCCTACGAATTGTCCAAAAGCGACCGACGGGGCCAAAATATCAGCGGTTTTCCAGGGGGAAAGCCCTTTTTTTTTCATGTACCACAATGCTGTAATCAAGGCAGCAATAAAGCCCCCGTAAAAGACAAGCCCCCCGTGCCATATCCGTATAATCTCCACAGGATCTTGCAGAAAAGTCGGCCATTCGATCACCACGTATAGTATTCTAGAGCCGACTATGGCAGCGATGATCATATAGAAACACAAATCCAGGATCTTATCTGCGTCTTCACCCACCCTGCGCGCTTCTCGAAGAGCCAAACCCATGGCAGCCAGGAAGGCCATGGCGACAAAAACGCCATAAGTGTGCAGGGCAAAAGAACCTATACGAAACAGGACAGGATGCATGATTTTATTTAGTGCCCTCTGATGTTGGTAATTAGTGCCTGAACGAAAAGCCTTCTAACACAGTAATGAACTGGTCTGCATTGTTGTTTTTGCATACGAAGATTTGGCAGTCAGCTCTCAGCGGTCAGCAGTCAGCAGTCAGC
>JAUVJO010000176.1 GCA_030592345.1 Deltaproteobacteria bacterium | reverse complement strand
TCGTACAGACGTCCGGCACCAGCAGTATTGGTTTGAAAGAAGGAGTTGGCAGAGATCTCAAATTCAAATCCGCCGATCCTGTCCATTATGAAAGGCTCCCCTGCAAGGAGACCTTCGCGCTCCCCGACAGCGATTGAGGCCCGCCTGGTGTTCACGTTGTGAACGACTGAAAAAATGTTTTCATGCTTGTCATACAGCAGGTCGGCCAGGGGCTGTACCCACGACGTTTGACCTTCTGAAGTAACGATATTGACCATCCAGGTGTCATAACTTGAGGAATGCCGGAGCATCAAAAAGCGCCAAAACCCCTCGTGGGATTTTAATCCGTAACAGACGATGCCGCTTCCTTTTACATAACTTCGCACCTCACTAAGGATCTTGTTGCCGAATGTTGGTTGGAGCAGGCATGCATCAATGTCCAGCACCTTGTGGAAGGTTCCAGGCACGTGAAGCCCAAGGGCAAAGCCCTTGGAAATGTCGTCCTGGCTGAGTTCTTCCGGCAAAAGCCATCTTCTGTCAGAAAAGGAAAACTCCATCTTATTGCGATACCCAAATATCTTCTCAGAAGGTACTACAGGATGAACCACCACATTATCGAGTTTGCCGATGTGCTCTATGGATTCGAGCACGTGCTCCCGCTTGAATAAAAGCTGCTTTTCATAATCGAGGAATTGCCAGGGGCAGCCACCGCAGAAACCACTGTAACGACAGGGTGGCACGACCCTGAATGGGGACGGCGTGAGCAAGTCCACAACTCGTGCTTCGGCGTGGCTCTTTTTTTTCCTAAATACTCTGACTCGTACTTCGTCGCCCGGAACTGCTCTATCGACAAAGACAGCAAATCCGTTCACATGGGCGAGCCCTCGGCCTCCAAGGATCAGCTTTTCAATCTTTAGTTCCAGGATTTGTCCTTTTCGAATTGTCATACAGATCTCGTTGCCCGGTCGATCAATGGGCTAGCATATTATAGGCTTTAAGATAAAGATTTTGGGAAGGCTATACCTCGAAAGGCGTACTCGTCGTACGTTGACGACCGATAACGCATCCAAAATCTTTATCTTAAAGCCTATAGACGTTGACAAGCACTCGAGCGTACACTATAGGCTTTAAGATAAAGATTTTGGGAAGGCTATACCTCGAAAGGCGTACTCGTCGTACGTTGATGACCGATAACGCACCCAAAATCTTTATCTTAAAGCCTATATCAAAAAAAACATGAAATCACACATATTGTCGCAAGATAATTCCGTGGTCTTGATTATTGACCCCCAGGAGAAGCTCCTGCCGAAGGTCTTTGAGCCAGGGCGTGTCACAGAGAACACCATCCTTTTGATCAGGCTAGCCCGCATCACACGGATTCCCCTGGTTGTGACCACGCAGTATGCCAAAGGGATTGGCCCCATCGTAGAAGAGATTAAGAAGGAGATCCCGGAGCAATCCGTCCTGGACAAGGTGGAATTTGGCTGTTTCAACAATCCGGAATTCGTAACACACATGAAGCAGAGGGAAAGATCAAGAAACACGTTGATCTTGTCCGGCATAGAAAGCCACGTCTGCGTGGCGCAAACCGCCCTGGGTGCCCTGGAGCGGGGCTATAACGTACATATCGCCTCAGACGCGGTCTCGTCCCGCACTGAATGGAACTGGAAAATTGGGCTGGACCGAATGAGAGAGGCGGGCGCCATCATCAGCTCCACGGAGATGATTATTTTTGAAATGCTAAAAACGAGCAACTTGGACGAATTTAAGGCGATACTTCCGTTCTTGAGGAATCCGGTCTCTTGAGTCGAATCGTTAGTTCCAGTATCTCTCCTTGTCTTTCAATTTTAAAGAGGTGGGTTGGTGCCCCTTTTGACGCGACCATGACCTTGTGAACATCCATTGGGCTGGAGACAGGCCTTCCGTCAATGGCCACCAGGATGTCTTGCGGCTTGATCCCAGCCTTTGCCGCCGGGCTTTTGTCCATGACGCCTTGGATAAGGAGACCTTCTCCCTGATCCATAGCCTTGAGGCGAATGCCCACAAGAGGCCGTTTCGGCATTGGCATGCTAAGCGGCGTTACCCAGATATAGTCAGCCACATCGTGCTCGACTTCTCTGCCCACGGCCACAGGCATGACCGTTCGAAAAGAGGCACTGGTGCGCTTGTGCGCACGATCCGGGATGCCAAATTTATGTACGATGTGACCATTTCCTGCCAGCACCACCATCCGATTATTGTGGATGGCCCCTGCAATGGCCTCTGCCATGGAATCATCCCACACACACTGGGCCTCATAAAAGGATTCAAACTCCTTCACCTCATCTGACTTATGGCTTTCAAAGATCCTTTTGACATAAGCCCTGTGCCCTTCCTGAGAGGTATCAATCTCTTGGGCAATTTGAGATCGCTCTTCATCAGAAAGATTGCTGAGCCCTTCCCGTGCGACCTTCTCAACCACAGAACTCGGCACATTGAGGCCCACGGCTTCTAAAGACTCCAGTCTTATAAACTCCAGAATGGGACGGTACAGGCCAAAATCGAATCTCCATGTGTTTTCCCAGTCTACTGCTTCCAAGAAGGAGGTTTCATCAAGCAGGTCAGAACTCCACTGATCAAGCACATCCTGATACGAGGCATGAAACATTTCCATGCCCACCAGCAAGTCCGGACACTTTTCAAAAAGGGCTTTGAGAATTTTGAGCTGTACGGTGTGATGCGCCTTGTAGGGATGAGTTTCTCCAATGTACACGATCCGAACGGTTTCCAGGTCAGCCAGGAGCTCATCAAAAGAGACGACCACTCCTGTTTCGGGGCGAACAATGGTCCCAGCCTTAAACACTTCTGAAACACCTTTGATCCGCATCTCGGTCGGCATCCTTTGTTTCTGAATCGCGGTACAGCCAGAAACGAAAAGATATAATAACACGGAAGCCGCAAAAAAAGCCAATCCCTTTGCGAACCATTTCCTCCGATTGCCCTTGGATCGAGGCATTTCTTTGGAACACGAAGAGTACCAGGGGTATGGTTGGGTGCCCCTGGTACTCATGGTTTTAAGCGGTGTTGTACTTCCTGTAGAGTTTATCAGCATATTGACTCGCATAGCCAGACGTCGGTTTGAAGCAGTATAACACTTAGCCTTCTAAGACAAAGATAATCTCCATTCTTACACGATATTCCACCATCTTGTTATCTTCCACTTTGATGCGTTGTTCAAGAACGCGAATGCCTGTAATTCCCCGCAGGGTTTTACAAGCTCGCTCAAAGCCTACCTTTACGGCGTCGTCAAAACTTGCCGTTGACCCAGCAATAATCTCAGTGACTCTTGCGACCTTTGACATTGTTTTTCACCCCCTTTCTTTTGGACGTAACCGTTCACGGTTGTCCAACGGCAAACCGTGAACGATGACCTTTTGGTCTTTTTTTCTGCTACGCAAACTCCGGAAGTTTTTCTACATATTCCTCCGGGACATCGACTGCAGCGTACTGCCCCAGGGCCTCGATGGACACAACCACCCGTTGCCCGCCCCGGTACCTGACAAAAGTGCCAACAACACCAGCAAATGGTCCCTCCACTACCATGACTCGATCGCCTTTTTTTAACAGAGTACCAGTAGCGATCTGGTTGTCCCCGGACGCCATGATCTTAAGGGAATCAATCGACTCATCAGGCACAGACAACGGCCCGTCTTTGTTTCCCACAAAGCGGACAACACCTACGGTTTTTACGATCTCGAGACGCTCATATACGTTCAGATCGCTTTTTACAAAGACATAACCCGGAAAGAGAGGGACCCGAATTTTTTTTCGCCGGTCACGACGTTTACTCATGACGGTCATCTTCGGAAGGAAAGGTTCCAAAGACTTCTTTTCAAGCCCGTCAGAGACGACCTGTTCAAAACGGCTTCGGGTGTGAAGTACATACCAGGCCCGATCAAACTCAAATTCTTCCATTTAAATAGGGTTCCCTTCGGGTAATTTTACAGGGTGAACTCTGAACCTGTGAACGCTGATGAACGTCGAACATCGAACATCGAACGTCCAACGTCAAATGAAAAACGAATATCTTAGGCGTTCACAGGTTCAGAGGTTCAGGGTTCCAAGGTTCCATTCTCGTCCCGGGACTGCATTTGGGATGCGTATTTACGAGAATAGCGTCAGCTTCGTCAAGCCTAATCCAAAATTTGGAGCCAAATTGGCAATTATTTGGGAAAATGAGCATTTTCAACGAGGACTTCGGACCTTCAATGCCGTCTTTGTCCTTAACCCTGAACGTTGAACCCTGAACCTGTGAACGCTTACCTTCATCTTTTCCCATTCACCATTCGATGTTGGACGTTCGATGTTCGATGTTCATCTTTTTCAGTAGTCCATCCGGTGCAAAAATAACTTAGCACTTATGGGGAGAATCACCCTCCAACCTTGCCCAGCCCGTGAAGGCTTATCTCGACAAGGTATTCTCGGGAATCCATTGCCCGGTCGTTGCGGAAGCCAACACTCAAAGACCAGCACTGGGGTTCATACTTAAACCCCACGACTGTCTCTATTGTCTGCCCGGCCCTAAGATCTCGTTCGTATTTGCAGTAGGCAGAGACAGGGTCAAATAGGTTGACATAGACTTCGGTTAAGATGCTTTTGGTCCTGTCCCGTGCATACACGTAATCCACAGAGGCTCTGTCTCCCCGATCATTGGCGAGGTTTAACATGGCGTTATAGCCACTAAACTTACCATCATAGGGTGACCATGCAGCATCTGCGTCCAGATCGACGTAATCGGACAGTCTGAATTCGACCTCGCACCTAATATCAGAAAACGGCCTCTTTTTCCCACCGTTTTTGTGGCCACGGGCCTCACGAATATCATAGCTTTGCAAGAATTTGATCCGACAAAGATCTTCGTAAAGATAGTCGGAAGAAGGCTCCTGTTGATCGGTTCGCAAATTGCGCCGTCTGACCTTTCTTGTCGTAAAATAATTGGTAACCGAATAGGTCACAAGATTCTTTTCTTCGATCCGGTCAATACCTTCGAAGTAAGGAAAGTCCTCCTGGTCCTGCACGGGAACATACTCGAAAACCACCTGGGGCCTGACAGCATGTTTTATCTTGTCGACGGTTTGGCCGTTTACGTCAAAGACCCTGGAAAATTCCGTTGAAAGGTCTGCCTTTAAATAAAAGATGTTCCGGGCTTGGAAGCGATCTTTTTTTTCCGGGTCTTCATTCTCGTATTTTTCTGCGAGCCACACCGTCTCGCGCACACCAAAAGAGGGTTCAAAGTCCAGGTGTCTCAGCAGGGTCACGGGATAGTAAAGGCGCGCATACACATCGGCTCGATGACCTTTGGTGCCGCAATCCCGCCAGAAATAGTCGTAGGAAGAGTCGAGATCAAAATAGAAAGATGTATCATACAGGTCTTGTCTGGAGCCGGCAAATGCGATCTCCGGCAGCATCTGGAGGGTCGTGTCAGGGTCGTTGTTCTGCCGGGCGATCACATTATCATACCAGCGCATGTCGGCGTTCAGGCTGTATTGGTCCCATATTCTGTTCAAGTTCAGTTGGTTCAGCCGAACCGTCTCGGTGTCATCTTCAATGCCTCTGCCAAACTCTTCAAGGAAACAACGATCAGAGTCTGAATAGCCTGAATAGCCTGTCTTAAACTCTCGCAGATAATCCTGGTCACTCACAAGGTCCAAATCGAGTTTTGCCTTGAATTCGGCAGGGAGTTCCTGATTGGTTTTTGCCCTGAACCACCACCGCTTTCTATTTATTCGGTTCTCGTCGTCAGCCCCAAATCCCTCGGACTCTTGCGGAGCCGGGAGGCCATCGGTGTTCCGATCGTAAAGGAAATCATACATTACGGTGCCATGGCTCTGCGGGGCCAATACATACCGGTATTCGAGCCCGTGTTTGAATCCACGCTGTGACATATAGTGCTCATATAAAGTCAGATCACTGCTTTCATTGATGGCCCAGAACAAGGGCTGGTTGTACTCAAAACCATTCCGATCAGAGTAGCCGAACTGGGGCACGAGCAACCCGCTTTGACGCTTTGTCTTTGCAGGAAAGATGAGAAAGGGTGCATAAAGGACAGGGATCGATTTTGCGCGGAAAGCCGCATGTTTTACAGTGCCATAGCCTTCTATCGTGACCTTCAAGTCCTTTCCTGTGATTTCCCAGTCCGGAGAGTCTCCTTCGCACGTGGTAAACCGACCGTCCTTGATATAATAGGAGTCTTCGCCTGTCTTTTGAATTTCATCCCCTCGTACATAAAAATGGCTCTCGTAGATGAAGAGCGTTCCGTTGTGGACTGTGCCAGTATTTGCACCCAAGTTGACTTCAATGCGAGCGCCTGTCACCCAATCCTTGCCAGAGAAAAAACGCACATTCCCCCGTGCGTTAGCCTCTTTGGTTTCGTCATTGAAGTCCACGGCGTCTGCGTGCAAGGACTTATTACCACTGGTGATGGTGGCATGACCGCTGGCCTGATAAGTCTTCGTGGCATCATCATAGCTTAAGGTGTCTGCCTTGATGTTGTACCGAAAATCCGGCTCTCCGCCAAGAGACAGGGGGCCCGCAAGCGCTGACCATGTCCAAATCATCACCACAAGAATGATGGCCCAAAGATAGGTCCTGAAAGCCATGGGGTCTTCCTATAGCACAAAACGCCTGGAGGTCGTACAGAAAAAGCCTTCAAAAACATCGTCGTAGGCATACACAGGTTCATCTGAACCGTTCAGAGGGGCGTATCCGGAACTTGGGGATGCATCCCCTTGAAACGACTTGCGCCGCATTTGTGGAGTATATTAAGTGTCTAAAGTGAACTAAAGGTAACTTCTCAAAAAGTCCGGGTACGCTTGAGGTTATGACAACAAGCCTCCGGGCAAGTCCCGCCTTGGGCGGGATGAACTTCGGCCTCCAATGCCTTAAGTAGCTGGCTGGTTAGGTATCAATTGA
>JAUVJO010000238.1 GCA_030592345.1 Deltaproteobacteria bacterium | reverse complement strand
TTTCGCACAGGTCCTTTCCGCCGGAGGCGGATTGCATTTCATCACTTTCGTCAGGAAAGTGATGAAAAAGAAAATCAATCAAATCCTGTAAATCCTGTCTAAAAAACCAAATGCTCAAATGATAAATGATCGATGATAAATGACAAATGCTTACCTACATACTCAACCACAGTTCTGCCTTCAGAATGTCTTCGTCTTCCGGCTTTTCAATAGTAATGCTTCTCAAAGCGATCAGCTTAGGAAATTTATTGATCTTCTCTAAAAAAGCTCTTAGAGAACCAAACCCGCCTTTCAGGGTAACCCTGTAATATCTAAACCTGTAAACATCTTCTCCGTTAGTGACCGCCTCGATTGCTTTCTTGTCTGTTATCTGGCTAAACCCCTTGATCATGAGGCCTATCTCCGCTGCTGTGGCCACGATCTTGTTGGCAATTGTATCTATTTGAGCGTCCTCAGCGAGGCACACCTCCGACTTATCGAGGGCTTGTTGTGCCTTGTCCATGCGCTTTCGTAGTTTACTAATAGACCGACGGACGCGCCCGGTTTCTGCCTCTGATCTGAGGCGATCCATACTGGAAGACATCTTCACCCATTCAGTTTCCACTCTTCTATGCCGTCTGGAGGCATCAGAGTAAAAATGCTTAAGGTAAATAAACAGACCTATGACCACGATCCCTGCCACGATCCCTACCTGCTCAAGTCTTGTAAGTGGTCTTGTTGTCATTGTCATTTATCATTTATCATTTATCATTGTTCATCTGTCATTTATCATTAGTCAATGGAAGTGAACTAATGTTGAAGGACCCAATTACTCAATCCCATCCACAGATTTCGCAGATTTACGCAGATTAGAAACCATAGACTAACCGCTTATGTTCAAGCGATTTTGAACCAAAGTTAATCAAAAGACCAACCTTGAGTGCAGTAGCCTTAAGGTATACGTCATTTCATCTTTCATCCTGTTTTTTCAATCCGTGTAATCTGCGTAATCTGCGGACCCTTAATTTCTTAATTCAAATTTCACACTTATTACAAAATCATACGGCAGGATTCTTTTTCTTGGATCCGAAGCGTCTTCCGTGCGATTCACTGTCTCAAGGCAGGTTGCTTCGCAGCCTTCGAGTTCGGAAAGGGCTTTGTTAAAGGCGGTGACTGAACGGCCACGAAAGGCATTACCTTCAATGGAAAAGCTGCCATCATCTTGCTGGTGAACCCTGTTTAAAGCCACATCAGGAGGAATCTTTTCAGAAATGGCTGCAAGGAGATTAAGGAGATTTGTGTTGCGCCCGGGCAGTACCACTTGGAGATATTCTTGCTTTTGTTGTATATCCGTGATCTCCTTTTTTAATCTTTTCTTCTCTTCTATCGGTTGGAGGAGTCTTTTTTCTTCTACCTTCAGATCTTGAACCTTGGAGGCGTATCGCGATATGGATGCCTTTGTCATTGCGTAATGGCCGGCTACGCACAAGAGAAAGAGCCCGACGGCAAAAGCTGGCACCAGGCGCCTGTTTCCCCTGACCTTCTGAATTACGGATTCAATTACTGGAACCCGGTCCGTGACGCTAAGGGAAACCTTGCCTGCAAGCCCCAATTCTTGAAGGGCTGCGCCCACCGCCAGGGCATATTCGGGACCAAAATCGGTCACTGCCGGATCAAAATCGACACCTCCGAAATCTTCAACACCCCATATCCTGACATTTTGAAGTTCCGTCTTTAGCCCGTGGACAAGCTCCTCTGAAACCCCACCCCCCGTAATTACGACCTCTTCCGCCCCGCCGACAGAGGCGGTTAAGTCATAGATCATATTGCGCACCGGCTCATCTTCCGGCCCAGCCCCTGCAACCACAGGCAAATCTTGAAACACCGAAGGGCCTTTTGCCGTGAGACAAAGACCCTTGATGGCGTTCTGCCGGTAGTCTATGATGACCTTATTCTTCCCCTCTGGCGGCAGGTGTGATGCATATGCAAGCGCACCTTCAGGGGAATAGGCACGCAAAACGTCCATGCCGCAGCCTTTCAATCCCCTTGAAAATTCCGAATACGCATTTCTTGCCATGGCGGATATCAAGACAGGAACAGCATCCTCCGTGGCCATGTAGGAGAGGAGTTGACAGGCAAAGAGGCCTTCTGATGGGGGGAAATCAAGATACGGTTCCATCTCCCATGTAGCCGCAGCATTCAGCTTGTCTTGGGAGAGTTTCTCTGTCCCTGCCATATTTAGCTCGCTTGCCAGGAACCTTACTTGATCTGTCACGATAACCCCTGGCCCCTTGAGGTCGTCTTTTCCTTCAAAGAGTTTGGCGATATCTCGGGCAATATCTTCACCGGCTCTATCTATCCTAGAAGCAGTCAAAACAACCGCCCTTTTCCCCTCTTTCTTCACCGCCACCACCCTGATGGAATCCTGGCCCACATGGATCGAGACCACCTTTTTCTGTGAGAGAGTGAAATTTATCATTAATCAATTATCATTTAACATTGGTCATCTATCATCTATCATTTAACATTGGTCATTGGTCATTGGTCTCGGTATAGATCGGTAAGGCTTTTATTCCCACAGCCCAACCCGCCAGGAGCGGACGCCTTAAGCGCTGTGGTATTAGCGCTTACTCCTTGCAGATAATCTGTGACTTTCCGATCAAAATTTCTCACATTACGTTCGAAATGACAATATGAGTTGAACTGCAACCAATTACCAATGATAAATGACTAATGATAAATGTTCAATGCTCAATGTTCAATGCTCAATGCTCAATGCTCAATGCTCAATCTCCCGGCTTTCTCATGACTCCACCGCCAAAGATAAAGACGACAATATCATCCCTGGTATTATAGTAGTCCGGGTTGTCGGGGTTATTTGAATCATAGATGTCGGGTTTTCTTAAATCATTTGCCGTGGCGCGAATTGTGGGATTATTTGTGTCATAGTCCTTGTAATAGGACCCATCGTCCTCACAATCGGCCCCGAAACACACAACGCGGGCAGTGTTTTTTATGGGGTTATAATTATTGTCCTCATCCCTATCTACAACGATCAGGTAATATTTACCCCTTCTCAACGTCTCTGCTTCTTGATCATCTCCTGATTCTTCTGCCTCGAGAGCCAGTTTTTCACACTTCTCTGCCCAGGGTGTGGCAACAAATGGGAAGTAATACTCCCCGGCAGGCTCCAATCTGGCCATGGCGTCCTGTTCCATGTAGGGCCCCCTCCAGCCTTTTTGTTTGTATCGATCCCACGCAAGCATACCCCTTGCCATATCTTTATTGCCTGTGTAAGCTGTCAAGAAGGTGAGCATGTCCTCATACTGGGGGTTACCTTTTCCATCATTTTGGAGACACAAGTATCTTGTTGCATACCAGGGCCGGTCATCTTTGCTGCAGGCAGGACACGCGTCGCTGGCTAGTTTGCCATCTTCACCCGCGTCTTCCGGGATCACGCCAAGGTCAGGATAAAACATATCATTTATGGCCTTTTTGATGTTATTCATCTCCTCATGGGCCGTCGTGACACCCGCTCCTTCGCTGATGGTTCCGAGACGCGAAGCTATCATCATGGCAAAGAAACAGATGCAAACCAAGACAACAACAAGCTCTAAGATGGTGAACCCGGGGCAGTTGTCATTTATCATTTTGCATTTATCATTTATCATTCGTCATTGGTCATTAGTCATTTATCATTAGTCATTTATCATTGGTCATTTATCATTGGTCATTGGATAGTGGCGAAGGGCCAAAGGCTAAAGGTTTTGCTTCTGCTGTTTGGCATTGCCCTTTGCTTATTGGCGTTCAAGTCAAAGCGAAAGGTCGGAGATCCGCTGTTTTATTGGTGGGCCTTTTGCCTTATGCCTTATTTGTTGTTACGTACGTTGGCACGCAAACAAATGTTCGATGATAACTGCTCGATGATAAATGATAAATTCTAAATCCTAAAACTTCCCTGTAACCTCGGATACTCTCCACAAATTGACGGAGTCTCTGGGCCACTTGTAGCCTAGAGGGCTACACACATCGACCTCCCAAACCTCCTGTTTTTGGCTCAAGTCAATGAGAATTTGCTCCGCTTTTTCATCATCCTCATTATAATTTGAATCGGTTAATTCAATCTCTTTTGGCTCCCCGCCCCCAATCCTCTTGACTGTAGCCTTGAGCCTGGGCAGCACCATACAATAGTTATTGTATGTGTTATAATCTGCGTTCTGCATGCCTGAGGGAGACAAGCCCTCGTTTTGTACCATACCGTCTGAGACCAGAGACGAATCTTTGCCAAGACCGACAACAACCCGGTAAAGCCATGCCGGGTTTCCCACTATGTCGTCTCTGTCCACCACTGCCTTGATCTTCCCACTCTGGCTATCCGCAGAAGCACCAACCATAAGCACGCCTAAACCCTCTTCAACATCAACCATGTGTAGCGGCCTGCCCTCATCACCCGTACTAAAAGTCTGGGGCTTGAGATCCGAATCTTCCCCGTCTTTTGTGTGCTCGGAATTCGTACTGCCCACATGGTCGTTTAATACCGCCATCTTCCTGATCCCCATTTTTTTGATTTCGTCAACCTCTTCTTTATTCAGGACATGGAGTCGGAGCCTGCATCGTTCGTTAAACTCGTAGCCGATAGTCTCGGGGCCATTTTCCGCATCGCCGTCGTCAATCAGGGGGAGTTGATAATCATTGCTGCCCCTGCTGTTTACAATCGTTATCGGCTTGTTTGGCAGACGGTTTTTCTGCTGCTGATAAAGCATGACATAGCCTCGCATACCCTTTATGTTACTCTCATCTATGGTTTGAACTGCAGAAGTCCCTATGTTCCCCAGGCGAGGGGCAATCATAGCAAGCAAAAAACCTATGATGGTAAGCACAATGACTATTTCAAGCAAGGTAAAGCCTGACTCTTTTTTCCCCTGAATCGCAGCCAACCTGTCATATCCCCGATCCGTTTGCGTACACCGCGCAGCTCGAGCGAGGCACGAAAGGGCCGGCAGGTGCTTTATTGCTGAAAAAGGGTTATACCTGAATATCATAGGACCTCCTTATTTTGTCAACAATGTGAATGAACTACCCAGCCGCAAGCGGCGCGGTATCAAAATGAGTGTGTCATCTTTTCTATCGCAGCAAGCTGCGGGGAATTGAACCCTACGGATTTCGCATCGTACTTCAAATGATAAGAATAATCGTAAGCGTTCACACGGGTATCTTGAGATACGCAAAAATGATTCACCACAGAGACACAGAGAGCACAGAGGTAAATTCCTTTTGCCCGATCGGGAGACGGCGATCGGGCAAAAAAACGCTGCCCTTCGGGCAATTATCCCACGCCTCATTGTCTTGACACCACCTTTGTGGCAGCCGTGCAAGCAATTTCACCCGGCGAAGCCGGACGGATGCTTT
>JAUVJO010000271.1 GCA_030592345.1 Deltaproteobacteria bacterium | reverse complement strand
GCTGTCCTACGCTTAATCTCGGGGATTGCTCCCGTCGATCCAAGGACTCGCTACCCGGTGGCTGGCCAGCCTTCCGGGACGGGATTCGCACCCGCTAAAATATGCGACCTTGCCCGGCCGCACAACTTATTGAAATCAAAAAATATCTTGCAAATATTCGTAAGAACTTTGACAATGCTTAGGCTCGATAAGGGGGAAAAGATGAAAACTATGGAGAGACTTCTCATGGCTGTGTTCCTGATCTGTTTCTACACTTCGGCCTGGGCCGCCGGGGAAAGCGCTTTGGGAAAGCCGGGCAGCGTTGAACCGACGGAGATGGCAGAGATAGTCGAAATCGGACAACTCGATGAACCGGGTGGAGTGGCACATATTGGTTGGCTTGATTTCAGGAAGGACGATTCAAAGTGGGGTGGGACCCATGAATGGTCATTTGTTCATCTTACAGACATTCATATAGGAGAAGGAGACGATGACTATGGAGACGATGGATACGATGATGACCCCCGGAAGGATGAAGATGGAAGGCCAATATATGAGGATGGAAGGCCAATATGTGTGGGAAGCCCCTGTGATGAACTAATAAAGACGGTTGAGTGGATCAACGCAAATGCAGCCGAACATAAAATCAAGTTTGTTGTGGTTACCGGCGATCTTACAGACAGTGCTGAACGTTCGGAGTTTGCATGTGCAAAATATATTTTAGATAAATTGACAGTACCCTATGTCCCACTTATTGGCAATCATGATATTTGGCCTTACATAAACGATGAAAACGAATCCAACGGGCCCAATGGCGATGAGTATTTTAAGTATGCTTTTGACCCAGTTCTGGATTCTCTGGCAACAAAGTTGCCGGAATGGGATAATGGCACGAGGAATTCAAAGGTATATAATCCCGAAATCACAAACAAGGATGGCACGGAGGCTTTCAGCATCTTCCAGAACTATGCCTTCAGCTATGGCAGCTATCACTTTATTTGTGCAGATTTTGTTTCTAGAAAGCATGCAGTTTTGGGAAGGCCTGGTGCTTTGCCAGGTGCTGACCTCCATTATTTTGAAGGCGGGACATGGCCGTGGTTCATGTCCCATTGGAATTCCTACCAGTGGAAGCATTATGATAATATGATTGTCCTAACCCATTACCCAACGCCAAATCCGCGGCTGCTAGCCCCGGGAATTTACTCTTTTGCAGTAGGAGAATACGACAGTGTTGCCAGGTTCCTCAATGGAGATAAAAATCATAGCGGAGCTTGGTTTGCAGGCCATGTTCACAATCCCATCGTCCGGACTAGTCATTACACCTATCGTGTAAAAAATGTGCCAGGGACAAGCAAAATTTGCCTTGGCGTGGTCACCGACGCCTGCAAAGAAACAGGTAATCGCAAAGATTGCAGGGTCGTAAGGATGTGGGATAAAACAGATGCCCCAGACCCCAACGGCATAATTGTATATTGGGATCACGATTATTTAGGCAAAGCCGAATTCTGGCCCGAAGGCTCGTATTGTGATAGCCTTTCACCGCATTGGGTGGGAAATGACCAGATTTCCTCGCTTAAGGTAAAAGGGTCAATCTCTGACTGGTTGTTATACGAGCATGATGATTTTGGAGGGAGATGTCTTGATCCACCAGGCACACCGGATGTCCCTCATTTGAGTTATTACAAAATGGGCTGGCAAAACACCTGGAATGATGAAGCGTCTTCGCTAAAGGTTTTGCCCCCTGAAAAAGCCGATCTGGTGGCCTCCGGCATCAAGTTCTATAAGCCCGGCTATCCGGAGATCCCAGAAAATGAAGTCAGCCACCTTATTGCAGGTGAACTCGTAACCTGCAAGGCAATTCTAACCAACAGAGGCGGTTTGGATACGGGAGATTTCAATGTCAAGTGGTACATGGATGGGCAGGAGGTAGGATACGGAGGGCATACGAATCTTGCACCCAATGAGACCTCAGAGGACAATGTCCGTTTTGACTGGACTCCCACCCAGGGTCGGCATACCGTGCGCTTTGATGCTGATGTAGATGATCAGGTGGCCGAGTCAAACGAAGATAACAATACTACACAACGAACTGTTTATGTCTGGGCCACTCGAGAAACTGATCTGGAAGATCTGGCCGAGTCTTTTAGGAAATTCCGACCTACAGAAGCTCCACAAGGAACTGTTACCCCAATAGAAATTGAGACTGTTTTAATAAATAAAGGGTACGAAAAACTCGAACGCGGTTTTACCGTCAAGTTCTACGCTTCTGAGGACACAGATATCGACGATGCAAGTGATTATTGTCTTGGCGAAACAATAGTCAATCCTGACGATTTTTTTCTACGGTACGTCCGAATTACATTCTCTGGAGAAATACCGGACAATGTCCCTATTGGAGAATACTATGTTGGCTGGATGATCGATTTTTATGATGATATTGCTGAGTCAGACGAAACAAACAATATTGCATACAAAGAAGGTTACAAACTCACGATATTTGAAACTATTCGAATCGGCCACGTTGAGCTTCGCGATGGAGGTCCAGAATACCACGATATTTTACGTCCCCACGCATATCCTGGCGACGATGTTGCCTTCAATTTCCATATTCATAATGATGGAAATATTCCTTCGGGTCCTTTCGTCGTCCACGTATATGCTTCATTGGATAGAACCTTTGATCCTGCTGGTGATTTCTTCATTGCAGAAGGCAGGATAGACTCAATTCGACCCCAAGACTACGTTGCATTTACTGGTACCAAAAGTCCGGTAGGAATTATACCATACGGCATGCAAGATCTCGATGACGATGCAGTATACAACATTTACTGGATAATTGATCCCTTGGATCAAGTGAAGGAGACATACGAGGACAACAACCTTGTTGAATGTGGCAATGGGGAACAAATTACAGTTCCTCATCCAATAGGCGATCCCCCTGCACTACACGATGTATTCGACTTAATAGACGCTGGCGAAGAGTTTAGGGGCTTTGAAAATGAGGCTGACGGAACAAGAATTGCTCAGAATGGTGATACCATCGATGTGTCTTGTAAAATTCGCAATGCAGGAAATTTGCCGAGCGGAACGTACAACGTCATGTTCTACGCTCATAATAGCTACTATATTCACGGGGGAGCGGATGAGGTCTTCCTTGGTAGCAAACAAATGACATCAGCGGGCATCTGTAACTTCTCATTCAACATAGTAACAGACCCCGAGGAGCCCGAATACAACCTCGGTGCCGGATACAAATACTACATAGGATGGATAATTCAAGCTGAACAAGGCGAAAGCGTTGCAAACAATAAAGCAACCAAAATGGGACACACGTTGTTTGTCACAGTATCGAAAGACATAAACGGGAATGATTCTGTAATTGATCTCGTAGACGAAGGCTATCAATGTTATAGCACTGTTGGTGATAATGAATTGAGAACCCTTGTCCCTCAAGAGGTTTATCCTGGCGAAAGCACTGTTGTGCACACGATTATTAGAAACAGAGGTAACGCAAATATTGACAATTCTTTTGTAATGAATTTTTATGCTTCTGCCGATACTACTATAGATCACAATGATCATTTACTTGGAGCATTAGCAATACCTTCGTTGGGTGGTGGTGATGCACTTACTGCAATAATTGAAGGTAACACTACAGCACTTACCCCTGGCGATTACTATGTGGGCTGGATAATCGATGAGCGATATGAAAGTGGCAGTTGGGTGAGCGATATTGCAGAGAGTAGTTACTATGATTATCATGATCTGGACAACCCCAGGCTCGTTAATGGTGAAGACAATAATATTACTAGAATTATTACAGTTCCTGCTACCAAGCTTACAATTCTTTCGGGTCAGATATCATAGAATCAAGTTACCACGTCTTATCATCAAAGGGGGGAAACCATCTTTGGCCAAAAAATTCCACTTTATTAAGGGGGATTTCTCAGGTAACCGCACAGGCACAATAATTTCACAGTGTTATCAGTCGAAATCCTCGACGACGTAGGCTCAGTACGACTTACTCGTATTTCTCCTTCTGGCCTTGTGTAATTAATTATCTGAAAACCTTTAGGAGGTAGATCATGCGACGTTTTCTTGATTATTGCAAACCATACAGTAAAAAGATTTTAATGGTTACGCTGGTGATTTTATGGCTTCCCGGCGCAGCAAGAGCCTTAACCTTCAGGGCAGCAGAGGAGATAGGAGAACTCACGCCGGAGATAACGCTCCAGTGGGGCGATGTTTCCAGTGAAGGTGAAGTGGTTGAATATTCGTGGGAAACCAGCACAGAAAAGCTGATCTTTCATTCCCTCCCGGAAGGCGGACAAGTCCCTTTTCTTGAGCACTGCGGGATGACGCAGATTCCGGGTGCGCCGTCCCTTCCGGTTTGCTCTGTCAAGATTCCTCTTCCTGATGGTTACCAGGTCACCGGGGCGACGATTGTTGAAGGACATTATCGTTTTCTTGAAGGCCGCCACTCGGTAGCGCCCTCGGCGGAACCCTACTTGTGGGAACCAGGAGCCAAAAAGCCGGTCCCCCGAGAGGATCCTGCCATCTACGAAATCTCTAGATTCTGTCCTGGTAAGCTATTTGAGTTGGATCAGGGCCAAGGAGCCGACGGTTCCTTCGCCTATCTTAGGATCTTTCCCCTGCAGTTTCGTCCCCCTGACGGCCAACTCGTATTGGCCACTGATTTGAGATTTCAGTTGATCACCTCAAGAAAGCTCATCTCTTGTGTCGAATCACCCGGTTTGGCATTTTATGAGCCTTCCTTGATCCTGTGTCCGGACGTGCTCTTGTCTCAGGCACAACGGTTAGCCGATCTCCATGCCTTTTGGGGCCGGCCGGCCAAAGTCCTGACCATGAGCGAGATTAAGGCCAATTACGAACCT
>JAUVJO010000396.1 GCA_030592345.1 Deltaproteobacteria bacterium | reverse complement strand
TGAGCAATGAGCATCAAGAGCAAGGCGCGAAGGCGCGGAATAGCAGGCTATTGCAAGCCTGAGCAACGCAGCTATTGGTGTTCATGGCCAGCGAAAAATCGTTATTTGTGGCCTTTCGAGGTATAGAACATTCGAAGTTCTTTCGCTCGTTCAATCTCCTTTCGTGGTGTTTTCTGCGTTTTCTTGATAAAGCCATGTGTCACGATAATTCTTGCTCCTTTCTGGTAGAAATAAACGCTTCTGGCAATTTTCTTTGCGAATGCGGTACGTAATTCAAAAATCCCATCTTCCAAATGCTTTGAGAGGTTTTCCTTGATCGGCAAATTCTGATTTTTGAGTTCCATAAAGTAATTGATGGTTTCAAAGACTTTCGCACGCTCATGAATAGCTAAACTCAAGACAAATTCCTCAAATGGCTTTTTCCCATTCTCCAGTTCAACATATTCGACGGTATAATTCATGGTTGTTCCTGTTGATACATTTTGTATCGACTGTCTGTAACTCGACTTTGGCCATTTTTCAATTATACCTCATCTTAGAGCTTCAAGGGGTAGAGCTTTTTCGCATTGAATTATATGATACCAGGTCAATTAGATGGCTTTGTCTATTTCTAACCCATTGTTTTAAAAACCTTATTTTAAAGGAACTAACATTGCTCAAAAATGGCCAAAGTCGACTCCAAATCCGCAATCCAGAATTGTATATTACACCGCGCAAGCACGGTCAACAAGCAAATTATGCTATAGTATTTTGAGGAACGTTCACCGACGGGCATGGAGCATGGAGCAGGGGGCAAATAACCAATAACAGAGGGCGGAAGCCAGATGACGGAGGTCAGAGGTCAGAAGACAGACAACGGATCACGAATCACGGACAACGGTGAACGGTGAACGGTGAACGGTTAGTAAGTTTACAACATCGGAACATCTGCGCCGGTAACCCTGGCTACTTCGTGGAAGGTGGTTAAACCTTTTAGCATCTTATCAACAGCATTTTTCCGGAGGTGAATCATGCCTGATTCCAGGGCCTTCTTCCTGATGGTGGCAATATCGGGTTCCGCTGAGTCCGTGATCACCTCTCTCATGGCCTCGTCTATCGCCATGACCTCGAAAATAGCGGTACGTCCCAAAAACCCGGTGCCCCTGCACCTGACGCAACCCTTGCCTTGCTGGAGGACAATGGTCTCTTGTCCGTCAATGTCAACGCCGAGTGACTTAAGCATTCTGGCTTCCACCTCCAGGGAGGTAGCACAATAAGGGCAAATCTTGCGGACCAATCGCTGGGCCATTACCCCTATTAGTGAGTCTGCAATCAGAAACGGCTTGATTCCAAGATCTACGAGACGCGTAATCGTAGACGGGGCATCGTTCGTATGAAGCGTGCTAAAGACCAGGTGCCCGGTGAGTGCGGCCTGGACCGCGTTTTCTGCGGTGTCCTGGTCACGTATCTCGCCGATCATGATAATGTCCGGGTCTTGTCTCAGGATATTCCTCAAAATAGAGGCAAAAGTGATGCCCACCCTCGGCTGAACCGCAATCTGATTAAAATCTTGGCGGATCATTTCAATAGGGTCTTCCACGGTCGTAATATTATGCTCGGAGCTGGCAAGATGGCCAAGAGACGAATAAAGGGTGGTCGATTTCCCGCTGCCCGTGGGGCCTGTCACCAGGATGATACCGTGTGTCTTTCTCAAAAACTGGTTGTATACCATCAGCTCCATTGAGGAAAAGCCCAGATCTTCTAAGTCCTGTAGCAGGATGCCAGGGTCCAGTATCCTGAGCACTGCCTTTTCCCCGAATGCCACAGGCACTGTGGAAACACGGATCTCTGCTTCCTGCTCTCGATGAGAGAGTTTGATTCTTCCGTCCTGTGGCCGGCGTTTCTCAGCAATATCAAGCCTTGATAAGGTCTTGACACGCGAAACAATGGCAGAGTGCACGGTCTTCGGGAGTTTGTAGATCGTATGAAGCACGCCGTCTATTCTAAGGCGTATCAGGGAGTTGTCTCTCTTCGGCTCAATGTGGATGTCGCTTGCCCGCTGCTCAAAGGCGTAGTGAAAGAGATAATCGACGGCATTCTTGATATGGGAATCCGTGGAGTGGATGTCGCCTATGGACTTAAGGCGTGTGTATTGTTCAAGATTTCCAATATCCACAGAAGGCTGGGCCAGTTGGGCCTGTGCAGCAACAATGGAGGACTTGAATCCAAAGAATTCGTTGATGGTCTTTAGGATGTCCTCCTTGGTCCCCATGGCAGGGGCGACATCCAGGGTGGTAACGCGCTTGATATCATCAATAACTTTAAGATCTGCGGGATCATAAATAACCACTTCCAGCTTGCCGTCGGAGATGGCCACAGGCACGACCAGGTGTTTTAAGGCAAAGAGGCGGGGGATGGTCTTTGTAACGATATCCAGATCGAGCTTGAGAGGGTCTATTTTTTTGTAGGCGATGTTGTAGTGCCTGGCCAGGGCTTTAACGATCTGCTCTTCGTTCAGGATCTCTGTTTTCTTGCCTGGCAGGGAAAACTGTAAAGACACCACCACGTCAATCATGGTCACAGGGTGCTCTATATATTGCCCTGGCACGCCGCTGACCTTGAACCTGTTGAGATCTTGGAGCTTTCGCCTCTGTTCCTGCGCCTTTGAGTCAACGACCCGGCACTGCTCTTCTGTCAGCAGACCCTTGCTCGCAAGAATCTCTAAGATGTCGTTGTCAGCAATAGATGGCATAGTTGTTCGTGGTTAGTTATTAGTTATTGGTTATT
>JAUVJO010000106.1 GCA_030592345.1 Deltaproteobacteria bacterium | reverse complement strand
AAGGCAAGTTCGCGTATGTTCCATTTCTTGCAAAATGCTGCAATTTCTTCTCTGGGGATATCGATGCCTATTTTACCCATGACTTGACCTCCATAATCTTTTCCAGCTTTTTTGTGCCCAAAATTAGGGCTTCTATTTCCCCTTCGATCTCGCAGGCATCGTTTTCCTCGACTCCTTTTCTCAATTCCTTTCTCATTCCGGCAAGTTCCAGCACTTAAATAACTTCTCTGCAGACTTCCCTTGTTATGCAGCTTTTTCCATCCAATCGTGACAAAGAACCTCCGCCTGTTCCAAAACAGTCTGTGTCGCCTTCTCCTCTTTATCGGGCGGGTAACCGTATTTACGTAGAATACGTTTAACAATTACGCGAATCTGAGCCCGCGCATTCTCCCGGAAGGTCCAATCAACACTGACGCTCTTGCTAACGGCCTCCACTAACTCGTGTGCGATGGTCTTAAGTCTCGTCGCCTAACACCTTTACGGCGCTGTCGTTGACCCCTAATGCATCGTAGAAGGCAATCTCATCCTCCGTCAGGCCCAGTTTTTCACCGCGCTTTCGGGCATCTTGCATTTCTTTGGCTAATTCAATCAACTCATCAATGACTTGAGCCGCCTCAATCATCCGGTTTTGATACTTCCGTATTGATTTTTCCAGCATGTCGGCAAAAGACTTTGCTTGAACCACATTCTTTTTCGATCGCACCTTGATCTCGTCGTTAAGGAGCTTTCGCAGTAATTCAACGGCTAAGTTCCGGTGGGGGAGCTGCCGGACTTCTTGAAGGAAATCATCCGACAGGATAGATATATCCGGCTTTTTGAGCCCTGCCGCTGAGAATATTATGTCCACCACTCCCTCCGGGGCTACAGCACGGGACACCAGTTGTCGAATCGCTGTGTCCAGGTCCTCGGGCGTCTTGCCGGCCCCCTCGACCGTTGCCTTGGCTAGGCTGCTTCGGACTTCCTGGAAAAAGCCGACATCATCGCGAATCTTAATCGCCTCCTCATGTGGCACAGCCAGAGCAAAAGCCTTTGACAAAGCCGTCACAGCCTCGAGATACCTTTTTTTCCCATCTTCCAAGGTCAAAATGTGCTCCATGGCCGCTGCAATACCCGCCATGCGCTCCGACGGTTCCACATGGAGAAATGAAGCATAGTCAAACCCGTGGAACATGGAGACGACGATTTCGTATTTCTCCATCATAACGGCTACAGCCTCTTCTTGGTCGACCGTCGCCTTACCCCTACCGCCTGCTTCAGTGTAGTCCGCCAGTGCATGTTTGAGCTGGTCAGCGAGCCCCAGGTAATCCACCACCAGGCCGCCGGGCTTGTCCTTGAAAACACGATTGACTCGCGCAATCGCCTGCATCAGACCGTGACCTCGCATTGGTT
Source organism: Deltaproteobacteria bacterium (assembly GCA_030592345.1). Classification (GTDB taxonomy): domain Bacteria; phylum Desulfobacterota; class Desulfobacteria; order Desulfobacterales. Next base: position 7,705 of record JAUVJO010000106.1, on the reverse strand, counting down.
TATCCACATACATGGTATGAAGCGATGGGCAGTCAAAGCCGGTGAGCCACATGTCACGGACAATCACCAGCTTGAAACGCTCCTCCGGATCTTTGAATCGCTTTGCCAGAGTTTCCCGGCGCGCTTTGTTGCGAATATGGGGCTGCCATTCCACTTTGTCGGATGCCGCGCCGGACATGACGATCTTGATTATGCCTTTGTCGTCATCATGGTTGTGCCATTCGGGACAAAACTTGGCGATTGCATTGTACATGTCCACGCAAATGCGGCGGCTCATGCATACGATCATTGCTTTTCCATCCATCACAGCCAGCCGCTTCTCAACGTGATTTACCAGATCGTTAGCAACAAGACCGATTCGCTTCTCTGTTCCCACCATGGCTTCAAGTGCGGCCCACTTGGTGCGGAGGCGCTGCTTTTCGGATTCTTCCTCACCCTCCGTGATTTCTTCAAACTCAGGATCAATCTTTGGCTTTTCCTCTTCACGCAACTCGATTTTCGCCAGCCGTCCTTCATAATAGATCCGGACCGTGGCCCTGTCCTCAACAGCCTGAAGAATATCGTACTTGTCGATGTAGTCCCCAAACACAGCCGGCGTACTCCTATCCGTGCTCTCTATAGGCGTAGCGGTGAATCCAATAAAGGATGCATTCGGCAGGGCGTCGTGCATGTGACGGGCAAAACCGTCGATGAAGTCATATTGACTCCTGTGTGCTTCGTCGGCAATGACTACAATATTCCGCCGCGGCGACAACTCCGGGTACTGATCGCCTTTAATGTCCGGCATGAATTTTTGAATCGTGGTAAACACCACGCCACCAGCAGGGACCTGTAAGAGTTCCCGCAGATGTTCCCGGCTTTCAGCCTGCACAGGGGTCTGGCGCAAGAGGTCTTTGCAGCCGGAAAAAGTGCCGAAGAGCTGATCGTCCAGGTCATTTCGGTCAGTGATTACGACTAACGTCGGATTTTCCATGGCCGGATGCCGGATAACCTTGCCTGCAAAAAACGCCATGGAGAGGCTTTTGCCGCTCCCCTGGGTATGCCAGATCACCCCGATACGCCGCCCACCGAAATGATCCGTATCCAGGCCATAGGGCACAATAGGTTCTTCTTTCACCTCAAAGGGATTCAGCGCATCCATGGAGGGAAACCTTGCGTATAGTTCGTTGGGCTGTGCCTCGATACCGCATGCGGACAACGTACAGTCCACCGCTCTGTTAACGGCATGAAACTGGTGATATGCCGCTGCCTTTTTCATGATGGTGGCCCCGTCATCTTCGAAGACCACAAAGTTCAGGATCAGATCAAGCAAACGCCGCTTGTCAAAGACTCCCTTCAAGAGGATCTCGAGCTCAACAGAGCCCTTTGGCGCAAGCTCTTTGCCATCGATGGTTCGCCACGGCATAAAACGGTCCCAGCCGCTGGTAAGTGTGCCCATCCGAGCCTCAAAGCCGTCTGAAATTACCAACAGTTCATTGTAGCCAAACAGGCTGGGTATGTCCCCTTTATAGGTTTGAAACTGGTTGTATGCCTGGCGGATGGTTGCCTTTTCGTCAGCAGGGTTTTTGAGTTCGACGACCACCAGGGGAAGACCATTGATAAACACTACAATATCGGGGCGGCGGTTCACCTTGTTCTCAACAACGGTAAACTGGTTGACTACCAGCCAGTCATTATTCTCCAGATCATTTAAATCGAGCAGCCATGCCTTATCATGAACAACTCGGCCGTCGTCTCTGTAAGATACGTCCACACCATCGGTCACCATGCGGTGGAACCGCCGGTTGTTTTCAACCAGATTGAGGTATTCGGTGCGAAGAATTTTTCGGACTGCTTCGTTAATGGCATCCGGCGGGATGTTCGGGTTGATGTTCTCAAGCGCGGTTTGAAGCCTTCCGAGCAAGACGACCTGGTCGTAATCCCCTCGTTCAGATCCAGGTTCACCCGGGCTGATTGCCGGACCGAAGGCGGTCTGCCAGCCAAGGGATGAGAACCAATCAAGGGCGGTTTGTTCGAGAGTGTTTTCGGTCATATTCGCCATGGTTCATTCCCATCCGTAGGGGCAGACCTATGTGTCTGCCCTGTTGTATTCGTTGCCATGTTCGGATTTTCCCGATCCAATTCCCATTGCAGCGGATTGTTGACGATATATTCCCGGATGCGATGCAATTCAATTTCATCACGGACAATGTGTTCGTAATAATTACGTTGCCACAATTTGCCGGGAAACGACGGCCAATGGTGTTTTTTTACACCACGGATATATTCATTGGTCGTCATCGTTTTAAACCATTGAACGATTTTCGGTAGGGGCGCACCTGCGTGTGCACCCGTTTGTTGGTGTGCACCCGTTTGATTGGGGCAGACACGCAGGTCTGCCCCTACGGTGACGATGATGCCATGAAAATGATTCGGCATAATCATGTATTCATCGGTTTCTGATTGGGGGAATTTATTGTTCAATTCGTCCCACCATCGTTCAACCATCCGTCCCGCATCATTCAGGGCCATTTCCCTGTCCGCGATTTGTCCAAACAAACATTCCCGCTTCTGTACGCAAATGGTCACAAAATACGCCCCGGCCTGCGAATAATCGTATCCTTTCAGGCGAATCGACCGGCGATTGTGAATATCAGGATTGTATGTCATACCCCGGCCTCATCTAATAATAAAGGGCAGACACGCAGGTCTGCCCCTACAAGTATAATTTCGGGAAGACCCGATTCCCTGATCTTACCGTCGGCGGCAACTGTTTCCAAAATGGAAATAACTGAATCCGTCACCAATTCCCCGGATTCAAATAGATTTTTCAGGTCATTGCTGACCGTGGGCACATTCACATTAAAAAACCCGGTCAAAGCCTTCTGCGTCAACCAGAAGTTCTCATCCTGATACAATACCTCGACTTTCTTATCCCCAGCAGGAGTGCTGAAGAATATGACTTCGTTGTTCATAGGCTGACCTCCTTGTATGTGTTGGTAAAGATTTGGATGTAAATGTTTTCATTAAGCATCATGATCAATTACTTCCTCAACGGGTTTCTCTACATAGGCGTCACCCGTCATCATTTTGTAATGGGCGAGGTGGCCAGTCTTATCGAAAACCTCCCTGAATACCTTCAAGTAATTATCTACGGATGTCCCCTCGGTTGAGACGTAGAGATCATCGTGAGCGAAATGTGAACCAGCGTTAACCCAAGAGAACAAAGACCTACAGATAAGTTTTGCAGCTCTTCCTCAAGGTCTGCCAACTCACCTTTCTTTCCACCTGTACCATCTTTGCCTTCCAGGTTTAGCGTCAAGTTTTCGATCTTTGTTATGAGTTCATCATGTTCTTTTTTCGCACCAGCAATCTTTTTGAGCGTATCTACGCTTTTTTCCCCGAGAGTGAATACTCCTTTTAATTCGGAAGACTGATCGAAATTCTGTTTAACAAAGTCCTCATTGTAAACCAGCGCTTGCAGCTTCGTTCAATTTTCCCAATTCACTGCACAAGATGGAAAAAGGTTTTCATCAGCAATAATCTTGCTGATGGTTGTCTTTCCGGTGCCATTAGAGCCAAAAACATAGTTAAATTGGGACAAGCCGTCCATTATCTCGGGAACATTTCCATAGGTCGCAATATTGGCAATATGGATTGATTCAATCATACCACGGCCTCCTCAAGAAACTTCTCCGCATCTGGAACGCGTAGCTCACCAGAAATGAGTTTGGGGAGGAGTGTGTCGCGCAGAGAGGTGAGGGTTTCCGATTCTTTATCATCTGCATTGATCTTATGAAAAAGTGGATCAATTTGTTCATCAAATGCAGTCAGCACCTTTTCGGATGGCACCAGGATATTGCTCATATACGCTAATTTCCGGTTCAGCCCAGGAACAGCAGAATCAGCGCTTAGGCTCGGTAAATCTTGAGCTTTTAGAGCGTAGAAAAGATAGTTCAGACTTGAAATAACTCCCGTCCTTTTAACATAGAAGGTGGTATCAATTGGGAAGAAATCCTTATATGACCATGTCACGATTCCGGGGTTGCCTTTTCTACCGACAACGATACCGGGACCTTTGACCAATGCCTTATTGTGTAATCCCACAGGGCCATTAGAGCCGAAGACCGGGACATCACCGGGTTTTCTATTTGATGCCTTCAGAGCCTTTCCATATGCAAATTCGGCCACTTCACCAATAGTCATTACCTCCCACCCCTTCGGAACCTTTCCCAGCTCCGAATCCTCAAAACTATCGGGAAACAACTCGGCGATTTCCTTGGGCAGGCCGCCTGCCTGTGCGTGTCCGCACGCAGACAGGGGATCGCGGCCTTCGGCCTTGGCTCGAACGGGGTCGAAATCCACGAACCAGGACTTGAAAATGGCGCCGGCCATTGTCTCCAGTGTCTCATTCATCCGCCGGTTTAATTCGATCTTGTCGTCCAGCGATCCGAGGATATGGGCTATGGGTTTTTGTTGGGGAAGAGGAGGCACATGTATCGGTAACGGGTGAATGTGATTGCGGTTCAGTGTCGGAACACCGCTTCCAACGTTGAATTGGGTGAAGTCTATTGACTTGATTAAGTAGTAGCAAAAAAGTGGCAGGTTTCCCTTGAAGTCTTTTACGCAAAGAGTAGTATTCAACGGCCAGAAATCCTCTCGTATATACTGTCCCCCACCAAGACTTCCAGATCGCCCGATTACGACACCAGGCCCCGACACCATGGCATGATTATGCGTGCCTACCGGTCCAGTCGAAGCTATTACGGGACAAGGCCCCTCAATACGATCTTTCTTTGGTAGATCGAAGCCACGTTGAAGAGTAAGGAAATCGCCAAGCCTCATGTCCTGCCAGTCACTCGCCATAGCCCAGGATCTCCAAGTTGTTCTTAATGGTGGCAAGAGATAATGGTGAATCGTGAATTTGGAATGGTGTAATTGTATTATTCATTCCCTTCTTCGCCTTTTCAAAATTCAACGTTCTAAATTCACCATTCATTGGCTCAACTCCCGCATCTTGTCTTCCAGAAACCGCTGCATCTCCTCTTACTTTGGTAGTTCAATCTCGTATTTGGAGACCAAGAGCTGATTGTCCCTACCTCCCAGCAAGAGTCGGTTCAATTCGGAAATCAGTGATTTCCGAATAGCGTCGGGAGCAATGAGGTCGAATTTGGGGGACAGGGTCCCCCGAATCTGAGGATAAGCGGCCATGTATTCATGTGTCTGCCGAATGGAAGCAATCAGTTGTTCAAAGGCTAGCGACATGTTCTTCTGCTTGTTCATAAAAACACCGCCCTCAACTCAGTTCCGGAAACTGGACAACGGAAGTTCTCTTTGTGCTCCCCGGCTGCGGATTGCAATTGTGCCACAGGCTGTGGCACTTCCGGGCAGAGGAACGGATACTCGCTATAAAAACAGATCATGCGCTTGAGGTTCCTCTCAGAAAACCCCTTGGTTTCAGTCAGTTCATTTCGGAGATCCTTGGACAGTGTTGGGATGACACCAGCACCCCAGCCCTCTTTCTGTTGACGCTGTTCGATCATTCGTCCGATGTCCCAGTACAATGACTGCATTTCCCGGTTGGCGGATAAAACCGCCCTTGTTTGGGCCTGTTGGATGCGATGTTTGATATCGTCCAGCAACAAGGCGTAATGTCGGAGTTCCTTACTCATCGGTTCTCTCCATGTTGAACCCCAGATGCGCAAGATTCGCACGAATCGTTTGTTCCAGCCTACCGGATTCGGTAAGCTGCTCGGAAAGCGTGGCCGTCATTTCAGACATCTTTTCCTCAAATGGAATTCCGTCGTCTTCCACCTCGGCTGCGCCCACATATCGCCCGGGGGTGAGCACGTAGCCGAGCTCCTTTATTCTGTCGATCGTGGCGCTTTTGCAGAAGCCCGGCACATCCGCGTATTCGCCAGCCTCTTTTTCTCCCTGCCATGCATGATATGTTCCGGCAATTCTGTCAATCTCCTCATCTGAGAGGTCCCGGTGGACACGGTCGATGAGGGAGCCCAGTTTACGGGCGTCAATAAAGAGGGTTTTCCCACGGCGGTTGCTAAATTTGCCGTTTCTCTTGTTTCGGGCTACAAACCAAAGACAAACTGGTATTTGCGTGGTGTAAAAAAGCTGACCCGGAAGGGCGATCATGCAATCCACAACATCCGCCTCTATGATGCCTTTGCGTATCTCGCCCTCGCTTGCGGTGTTGGTGGACATGGAGCCGTTGGCCATGACGAAGCCTGCAACCCCGTTCGGCGCAAGGTGAAAGATGAAGTGCTGAATCCAGGCATAGTTAGCATTATTCACCGGCGGGATGCCGAATTTCCAGCGGGCGTCTTTCTTGAGTCTTTGCCCGCCCCAGTCGCTCATGTTAAAAGGCGGGTTGGCGAGAATAAAGTCAGCCCTCAGGTCCTTGTGCAGGTCGTTGTGGAAACTGTCGGCATTCTGACCGCCGAGATTAGCATCAATACCCCGGATGGCCAGATTCATCATGGCCAGCCTCCAGGTCGTGTGATTGGACTCCTGGCTGTAAATGGCGACATCTCCGAGCCTTCCGTTATGTTCTTCTGCGAAACGCCTGCTTTGCACAAACATTCCACCTGAACCACAGCAGGGATCGTACACTCTGCCCTTGTAGGGTTCGATCATCTGCACCAAAAGCTTAACCACACACTGGGGTGTAAAACTCCCCACCGCCCTTGCCTTCTGCTGTGGCAAACCGTCCAAGGAAATATTCGTATACCCGACCTATAATATCCTTGGATTGGGCATCTTCATCACCGAGACCAATCTTTGCTATGATATCAAGGAGTTCTCCAAGACGATGCATATAAAGTGACGGGCGGGCGTAATCCTTGGGCAAAACGCCTTTAAGAGTGGGGTTTTCCTTCTCGATTGCGACCATGGCATCGTCAACGAGCTTGCCTATAGTAGGCTGCTTGGCCCCGGCAAGGAGTTTCTCCCAGCGAGCCTCTTTGGGTACCCAGAAGATGTTGGCAGCAGCATATTCATCGCGGTCTTCCGGGTCCGTATATTCGGTTTCCTTCTTCGCTTCCAGCTCCTTGTATTTCGCCTGAAAGACGTCGGAAATATACTTGAGAAAGATCAACCCTAAAACGACATGCTTATATTCAGAGGCATCCATATGCCCCCGCAACTTGTCTGCCGCCGCCCACAACTGGTTTTCAAATCCAAGATTAGCTCCATTATATGTTTGTTTTTTCAAATTCAGTTTCTTTTTCCTCGCCATAAGTATCTCCGTATAATGTTTTGCTCTACTCCGTGCAAAAGACGCCGGCCAGTCCACTTCCAACTCTCTTGCCAGAGTCACTATCCCATGCCATTCGTTGAAGTGGGTATCGGGTCATACCTTGATCTGTGATTAGCACATGTCAAGATACGCCTCTAACTCTCTCTACCCCCGCAACCACAGGCATATCATCCCACGTTCGACCATCCAATACCCTGCCGGCTTTTTTCTTGTTTAACCCTCCCCACTCCCTTGAAGAAGAAAGGCATCCCAGCACTGGTCGCAAATATTTTCCACCCATAAACGTGAAATGGGCCTTGACCTGTTCGAGAACGTGGACAATTCCCTGACGTTGTACCGCTCTCATCTCGCTCTTGTACTTTCTTTCGTATGCTTGCCATAAGCAGCACGAGGTTCCTTAATATCAAAACCGATCTTTCTTCTGGGCTTACTTTCCGTGTCCATCAACTGCTT
>JAUVJO010000196.1 GCA_030592345.1 Deltaproteobacteria bacterium | reverse complement strand
GAATTAACATTACCAAAGAGAATCGTCGTATATTTGTACCGACTCCCTTTGGCAGCCCGTCATGGGGCCGGTGTCACAATCGTCGCAGTTCTCTGGAGCGTATTAACAGCCGCCTTGATAATGATTTCTGTTTTGAGAAGCACTATATCCGTGGCAAAGCGAAAATGCAGACTCGAATGGGGTTATCCTTAGTGGTGATAATGGCAATGGCCATTGGTCATATTAAGGAGGGTCGAAAAGCTCAGATACGTTCGTTGGTCAGGCCATTGTCAAAAGCGGCCTGACAGAGAATCTCAAAAATATTTTATAGAAACGGAATCAAAAAGATTCCGAATGGAGAGTTATTTTCAATTAGCACCATTTATTGCGAATGATTTGCAATAAGGGGATCTAATTGCCGAATTCACTAAATTTTCGGCTTCCTGTATTGCCAGAGGCATCGTCGGCCCGGCCTGGGAACATAAAAAAACGGGACAGCGCAAATGCCTCTTGACACATAAGGCTAATCTTGCTATATCTTTTTGTTAAAAAAAAGCGATTTCTTATCACCAACGTGATGTTGCCCTTATCAAAATCGACACCGTATTTCCTCCGCTGTTCTCGATCCTGCCGACGTATCCCCACAAACAGAGGAGTACAACTGGGCCCCCACACGAAGAAGTAAAGCTATGATTATCCGAAAAGAACAGATGGAGGCATTTTCTCAGGCTCGCTTGAAAGACTTCAAGGTCCGCATGCGTGAGCACCTACGCCAGTTTTTCCCCGGGGATTGCGTGCTGCTGGGTGAGGCGGGGGTTCACGAAGAGATTCACTACGGCATCGAGCGGGCGAGATCGTACGGAATCGTCAATGAGCGCGGCATCTGCAAGTTTGTCGACGTCATGTTCGTTTTCGGCCATAATTTCGAAAATAACGCCGCGTTTCCGTGGGCGGCTGAGATCCTCAATGACGATCCGGCGCTTCACGCGACGGATCGGGTTAACTTCCTGTTCCAATCAGCAAAGGCCAGAATAGACGAAAGCCCGCCGCTCGAGAAAAAGTGGCAAAGGGACAGGGTATGATTCCTGTCTACGATTTCAGCTGGCTGGCAGAGGCCCTGAACGTAGTTCCTGTGTTTACCGTCCTTCTGATCGGTGCCCGGATGGTCGAGGGATCGGAAGATGGGCGGCAAGAGGGAAATCCGTTGGCCGAGAGCGAGGAGGACATCTTGTCGATGGGGACGGATGAACCCACCGCCATTCTGACCCCCTGTTCTCAAGCCGGTGCTGAGGAAGTCCCGGAAGATGCCTTGCAGCTTGAGTTTTTCGATGACGTGCAGTTGCCGGATGACGCGGAGCTGGTCGTCGAAGGCCTGCGCAGCCCGATGCGGTTGCCCGTGGCCGAGTGTCATGACGAGGGGGTGGGCGTGTACCGCTTCACCATCGAGGGCATCGTCCCCGGGAGGCAGTGTCGCATCAAAATAGAAACAGCCGATTCCAGCGTCACCATCCTTGAGAACACAGACCTTCATGACTTCATTCAGCGTGCCCAAGCGTCGGACGATGTCGAGCCCCTACCGCTGATTTTTACCGACGAGTTGTTCGACCACCTCCTGGACTACGAGGAGTTCGAGGTTAATGAACCGCCGCTGGAGGCCATCGACTGGGAGGCGCCCCCTGAGTTCGATACAGAAGACGACGAGACGGAATATCTGGAAGAGGAACCGAACGACACATCCGAGGTCGATTTTGACCCGTCCGAGGATAACTGATGGCTAATCTCTATGTCTTTATTCATGATCCGGCGGGCCAGTCCATTGACGACGTTACGGTCTACTGGTCTGTCCCCGAAGGGGAAGAGAGGGAAGGGGAAATGGACTTGGGGCGTTCCCGCCCTGTAATCCGTAACGTTCCGGGCGCCAGCCCATTCACTCTTCGTCTCGAGCGCCAGGGAGCGCCGGATCTGTGGGTGACGCTTGACCTCGATGAGCGCAGCGGCGGTGACAGCGATAGGCGTTTTGTCCACGGCAGGCCGACGATCATGAGGCTGCGACGAGAACAAATACGCAACCGTCCCCTGGCCTTTACATTGGATATCACCATCTACGACGAACCCCAGGAGGTAATCTTCTGCGCCGGCCGAAATACCCACAACAATAGCGCCCCTTCTCCGTTTCCAAACCTTGCCGTCGACCGCTTCGCGCGTATGGCGGTACGGCAGCCCAGCTCTCCCCGGCAAGGGGTGGTGCAGGTGAATCTTTCCTGCGTCCTCACGTTATTCGAGTTCAATCAGGACAACTCGAAGGTGCACTTTCTTCTGCCCGGCCGCGGAACGCCGGAACTCGCCCAGAGCCGTCGGAGGCAACCTGTCTATGCGATGAAAACATTCGCGCCTTCCCAGTGGCGTGACTATCTCGCCACGAAATTCAATATCCCCGATTCGGCCGTCAGACGTTCCGGGCGCCTGAGCATCCTGGACGTGTACGACTACCTGGAGTCGATTGGCAAGTACTCGGATCGGCGCGGAACCATCATGGCCCTCGAATTCTTCAGCCACGCCTACGGGATCGGGCCTGTTTTAGAGAATACGTCACGCGCACGGGACAATATCATGATATGCAATGAGCTCTGCCCCGTGGATTGCATGCACGGAGGCACGGGGGGGCCGATGCCCCGGGCGCGATGGTCGGAAGAGGAAAGTCAGGTCCAGGTCACCGAGATAATCGGGTTGCCGCGGTTTCACTTAACACGAGATCCCGACCGCTCGACGCCGGAAGAGAGGGGCATTAAGACATCGATCGAGACCTCAAGCCGGGTGCACGTGGTGAGCCATGACCCCCTTCGCTCGTCTGCCGCACACATGGAGCGCGAGTCGTCCGACCTCGATCCGCGCAACACCGACTTTGCTCCCGGCATCATGGGCGACGAACTGAAAGGGGCGATCCAGCAGGCATTTCACGATCAGGCTCATCTGCGGGTGTGGGGTTGCCATAACGGTGATATGGGACCACGATGGCGGGAAGCCATGAACCACATCAATGGTCCGGATAACGAGTTTCTGGCTATTGAGAGCAACAAAGGCGGCTACTACCGCCACAATGGGCGCGAGGTAGAATACCGGTACCGCCAACTCTGGAAAGTACGCCGGCGAGACCTGAAACTTCTCTACTACAGCCTCGCCCATCGCTCCTACGCCCAGGCGATCGCCACCGCCCTGGAGCGACCGTGCTATGCCGCTCTGCCCGGCACGGGCTCCGAATACGTTGCAACGCGGCGTCTCGGCGGGATGTCCGTCGATGGAGGCATGGCCAATCGGATTCGGCGATTCGTGGCGAGCCTGGCCAACTTCAACGAACAGGATGAAGCGCTCTATTACCGGTTCGATCCGAATATCACCCCCTACGACGAGCACATCAAGGTCCTGCTGGCCGGCTTCGTGCCATTCCGCATGCCTGAGCGCAGGGATGGCCGGGAAGAGGCAAGAGGACGGGACAGCTTCGCCCGCTATAACTCCGCCCAGCTTGCCGTTGCGAAGGTGCACGATCTCGAAGGATCGAGCAACCGGGTGCTTGGATATGTGACCCAGCCGCCCTGGATCAACCTCTCGCTCGATGTGGACACGCAGCCCAATGTCGATGTGATCTGGCCGTCAGACTTGCAGAGGACCCGGGTCGAAAGGGCTGCGGAGCGCCCATACTGGGCCCGCGCCGACATTGCAGGGAGTGAAGCACTGGCGCAGCGCGCCAGGGAGACGCAAGCGGACATCGTCGTGATCGTCGGTGGGTCCCCGAACCTTACCATGATCAGAAGAGAGGGCGACGCTCCCCGAACTCTGGCCGATCTGCGGGTGGAGATGTTTGCACGAAACTATGGCCTCGGGCAACGACCGGGAGGCCAGCCGGTTCTCGATAATGACGGCTTTTACCTGAACCAAACCGGAGAGATCTTTCCTGGAGAGCCTGATCTTCTAGAGACGACCGTGCCTCGTCGGGTGTGGACTTACGTGGATGGGAAGCTCAATAAGGCGACTTTCACGGTGCATGTGCCGGACGGCCGGATCAGGGGCGGTGAACATTACACTTTACTAAACAGCGCAGGAAGTTACATATGCAACGAGAGCTTCTATCGTTTGATTCGGGAGGCGAGGTCCGGGGCGGGCGAAACATCTGCCAGCGGCCGCTGGGTGTGCTTGGTCCATATCGCAGCCCTTAGCGAGTGTGCGCTGAGCGAAAGGACGCGGTTCGACCTGGAGGTCTCGGAACTGGCGCTGGCACTGCAGGTGGTGATCGGAGCCCTTGTGGAAGAGATGCTCTGGGCCAGAGAACCGTACGGCCGAGTGCCTCCCGCCGACCCCGACCAAAACCCCATCGCACGGACCTGCTGGGACCTGAGCCAGTCACCGCCGCGTAAAGCGCGGTGTCCGGAGGGAAATTGAGGACTCCTTTTTGTTCGTCTCTTTCCAGTTACGTTCATCCCAGATTAGTGTGGAAGTGGTGTGGAAGTGGGGTCAGGCAATTGAAATAACATATTTTTTCTTTCTGTCCCTGGTAAGATTGCTTTCTATAAATTCTACCATTTCTTCTATTTCTTTTTCCCTTTGAATCCACAGATTTCGCAGATTACCCCGGTACCATCTCCCGGAGCTACAGGGCAGGCACGGATTACTCTAATCACTTGAAGGGCGATGCGAAATCTGTAGAGTTTAATTCCCCGCAGCTTGCTGTGATAGAAAAGATAAAACACTTATTTTGATACCCCGCGGCTTGCCGCAAGGTCAGAACTCCTGACCCGATAAATATAAAAGATAGTAACTTTCGATAGTTAATCATTTTTTTATAATTTCAATGTAAATCTATAACAGACATATCGAAGGGAGTTTTTCGAGCGAATTTTCCTTGAAGAGCCTTGATACATCGTATTCTTGGTTATAAAAATGTAAGGGCTTTATTTGATACGATTTCAACAGTAAGAATATGTCATTACCATGAATCGCAGTATAATCAATAGTTGACGTCTCAAGCATAAAGATACCTGCTTCAAATAAACGCTTTACGTTTCTAAAGCAAAAACCCTTATTTAATGGGAGATTAGTGACATCTTATCCTCGATTTATTGCCCTCGATTTCTGTGTATAATGATACCAGATTCTGTCAATGACAGATGGTATCAAAAACTCACATATCAAAATAAATGAAACATACTGATTATTCATTTAAAATTATGTCTGTGGGTGTGAAAATTGGTGAGCCGAAAAATCAAGTGATTTTATAGTATCAGGTTAGTTTCCCACAGTTCCCGAGTTCTGAAGGTAGTTCATTAAGATTTTCACTTTAATGATAGCTTGACTGAAAGTCTATAGGTTCACGGCGAAATGGATGCGAGGTTTGCAAGCCTTGACGGGCTATTAGCACAAAAAGACCATTCGGCCAATATCTGATTACAATTCCCTGACTCCATTTTTCCCTGACCCCATTTTTCCCACATTTTTCCCAGTGAGTCAAGGAAACTAATAAGCAATGGGTCTTTGCCGTGCTTGGAAGCGGCTTCATGAATAAGGGAACGAATCAAATTGTACATAATCAATATCGCATACAGTTCTTGTTCCACCAAATCAGCCCGCTTGCTCCGAATGATTGTGGGCATTTGTCCTCTAAGAGTAGCACACTGATGAGTCTTGATTTCATCGTAAGCAATTTCAATATCCCAACGCTTGTGATAATGTTTAATGATTTCTTTGGCAGTTATGGCTGGATCCAATATGGTTGTTATCAAACGAACCGGACGAAATCCCCGAATTTGAAAAACAATTACCCGAACAACAATTTCAATTTTTTTCCATTTTTTGCGACCGTTTGCCGATCCTGCTGGGTCTTCGATCTTTCCTTTAATAACAGACAAATAACTGCCATCCGGCATGTGAGAGCCTGGAACCGCGCATAACTTAACAGTTGAACTAACTTTCATGATAAAATCATGTCCATTTTCTTTCATGTACCAGGCAAGAAAAAAAAGAGTAAAAACCTGCGTCAAAAAGAAACAGGAAGTCTTTGCGTTTGATTTTCTTTAAGATTTTCAACATTAGAGTCCTTTCCCCGGTCTTTTTGCCGCTGAAAGGAGCATGAGCAATATCAAAAATAAGGCGAGCAGACATCACCAGTAGTGCAACTGCTCTCATTTGGGGAAATGCTCCAGAACCGCGATTGGATTTAGGTTTTCCAAACTTTTCCCGGTTACTTTTGGTGTCGGGCATTGTCATTGCTGTTCCATCAAACATTACAGTTACCCATCTATAAAAGTCAGGCTGAATTAATTCTACTTTGTCAGATTAGGAAAGCTGAAAGTTCGGCCCCTTGCATTGAGTCGCAAGATCTTGTGATAGTTAAGACGAGTCATACAGCCTTCAAAGCATCTTTTAGAAAAGAAGTTGTT
>JAUVJO010000236.1 GCA_030592345.1 Deltaproteobacteria bacterium | reverse complement strand
GCTGACGAGTTATACCAATGGAGGAGAACATAATATCAATGCCATCACAAAGCCCGCGCAATGTTTCAGGTTTTGTCACCTCTCCGACAAAAACCTCATCTGTATGGTCTTTCACGGCAGGTTCCAGGAACGGGCCGGTTTTTTCGAGCTTTTGTGGATTTCGAGCCAAGGCCCAAACCCAATAACCCCGTTTTTTGAATTCCTGCACAACGAATCTGCCAAGATAACCGGTCGCACCGGCGACTAGAACTTTTTGCATTCTCTCCACTCATTTTCGATAAATATTGATAATAATTATTTGCTATGCATCTCAATCCATATACTATGATTAACTAAGCCAAACGTTTTTAAAGCTGAAGCAAGATGTAAACCCAACGGACTCCCGCTATTTTCTACTTTTTTTGAATCGTGAAATAGGTGAACGCTAAAATCGGTATCTATCATTACGCGACTAAAAGATTTGATTGCCAATGCCATCCATTATTCATCTTCACGCAGCAACGGTCCTTTTGTAAGTGTCAATTGCGGCGCTATTCCAGATACGCTGATCGACAGTGAACTTTTTGGCCATGAAAAAGGCGCCTTTACCGGAGCACTGGCCCAGAAAAGAGGACGCTTTGAACTGGCCAGCAAAGGAACGATTTTTTTGGATGAAATTGGTGAACTTCCGTTACAGGCACAGGTACGTTTGTTAAAAGTATTACAGAGCAAAAAAATTGAAAGGGTTGGCGGTGTCAAAACAATTTCATTGGATATACGAATCATTGCTGCCACAAATCGCGACCTGGAAGAAATGATCAAACTTCATCAATTCCGAGAGGATTTATGGTTTCGACTCAATGTTTTTCCCATATAGATACCGCCACTTCGTGAAAGGAAAGCGGATATTCCTGCACTGCGCAACATTTTATTAGCCTGAAAGCCAGAGAATTGAAATTGCCCACTATTCCTACTCTGTCCTCTGGCGCTATTGACCCTCTATTGGAATACCACTGGCCGGGCAATGTACGGGAGTTAGAGAATGTTATTGAGCGAGCTTTGATCAGCAATTCTCATTTTGAAAAGATATCCCTGCGGGAGCGGCTTTCCAGCCGCGAACAATCGTGGACAGATGCCACTCACACAGTATCTGGAAACAAACCCGAGCGCATAATGAGAATTGTTGAGAAAAACCTGGCAATGAGTCAAAAAATAGCCTAAGATCAAGCATAATGGATAAAATCGTATAATCTTGTAAATCTTCCCTAACTCCTTCATATCTCAGGTCCTTTTCACAGTAATCGCTCTCAAAAAAGATATTTCCTTATAACAAGTAGCGTGCCAATATCGGGCTTGTCCAACAACCGGATAAGATTGTGGTTCGCTACGCTCAGACAATCTATCCTTATTCGTTCGGCGACATCATTGTCTTCTTCGACTCTACCGTCGGCGCTGCGGATGCACTCACCTTCCCTTAGAACCTCAAACTGATATGGACTGGAGATACGAGACAGCAAGTTGGAACAGCTCGTATGCCTCGTCTTTATCCTGGTTGTACAATTCACAAAAGCAGCAGGCGCAGTTAGTATGCGGTGCGGACGGTCTGGTCGTCATGTTGACCAATTCTTCATATACGCTCTTTTCCTCCGGGTTTGCCGCCAGGTCTGCCAGTTTGAGAAAGGAATGCAGGCTCACGATGATATTCGCCCGCTCACGGAACAGGTACTTCCTTCGGCGATCGTCGAGATGAAAAAAGGCGATAGAAACCAGCCCTCGATGCCTCTTATAGTCCGAATTGCCGGAAGCCATCGGAAATAGGCCATGAAAGGAGATCAGCGAAACTGGGTCGTTATCGAAATTACCTACTGGATTAACCAAAAGCGGCTTTTCGGAATTGAGTTGGAGCGGATCAGCACCACCGGATGAGCGGATTCCTTCGATGGGAAAGTAGTTGCTTTTAAGGCGTGAGTTGCAGGATTTGCACGACGTGCAGTAATTGAGAAGATTGTAGGCGAGCAGATGATAACCAGGGTCGGTAGTACCGGATATCGGCGCGGTCAAGACTACTCCGGCCTGTTTTAGTGCCCTGGTCAACTTCCAGGACTTTGCCTTCTTCTTGGGGCGGAAGTGCTCCAAGTCATGCTCTATGCGACCGTATTCCTCGGACTCCAGTTGACGTTCGCAGTATGCGCACTTTCCGTACTGAAGCCGCATGTATACGACTTTTACCTCGGACCAGATAGAAGAGGACTCATGATAGTATCCCAAATCTGAGAAATTGTCCGTTCGGTAGCGGGCCCGTTCTATCCATCCCGGCTTCTCTATTTCTATTAGCTGTTCAAGTTGTTGCTGAGAAATCGGATACTGAATCATTCTGCTATTCCATCCCTTTGCTAAGTTCTCGAAGCAATTCCTTTGCCGAGGTGACGTCGCCCTCACGCGCCTTTTCCGTCAGTTTCTGAAGCTGCGACTCCTTTACGGATGCGCGTGTGCTTCGCATACCGAAAAAGTTGGTAAGCAAGATCTGATCGGCATCCAGCCCGTGAATACTTTCTTTGATGCGCTTGGGCCTAGATGTCTGTTTGGGACCTGGAACCATCAGGATGATGTTCATCCATTCCAGAGAGCCGACCACTAATGGACTGTGGGATGTGACGATGAACTGGATGTTGGGCAGTGCATGGGCCAGTACCGGCAATATATTGATCTGCCACTTGGGATGAATGTGCAGGTCAATCTCGTCCACCATCACGATCCCGTGATTTTCCACAAGCTTTTTACCTGATGGGCAGGTTATGCATATGTGGTAGAGCAAATCGCCGATCCATCCCAGGTACGCTCGATACCCATCCGACAGGGCCGGGAACGGCACCCGCAACCCACCTCGTTCAAAAACATATTCTTTATCCTCCAGCTCTCCGGTAAATCTGTAGTGGCCTTTGCCCATCATCCGATTGATGAGGTTGACCACCTGATTGTACCGCCCCGGGTTCTCCTGTTTAAAAGCCGGAAGCCAGGCGCTGAGGGGCAACAGCGAATAGGCTTCTTCGAATAAGCTTTGGATGCGTTGGGCGCGGGCAAAGGAACTCTGTTTACGGCCCGCTGTATCGGCCTGCTCCCGCTTTTCAACTCGGCGTGTCGCACCGTAGCCGACAAAAAAGAATGCATCGGAACTGGAACTGAAGATGGGATGCCAAGACTTTTCATCCTCGTGCGCCCAGCGGAGTTGTTCCAGATCTCCGCGCTGGGAGATAGTGATCTGTGATTGCACTATGGGCACAGGCACGCTGTCCTGAGGATGCGCTTTGAACGTGGCCTTTAAGGTAGCTACGCCTTCCGATTGCCTTCGCTCCGACTCACCTATATGACCCATTGACCGGTTCCCGTCTGGTTCCCGGCGAATCAGCCGGTAGGAATAGATTCCGGAGTCAGCGACCGCCGGACCCAATGCAGCCAGCGAGATGGCCTTTAGCAGTGTTGTCTTGCCTAGCCCGTTGTTCCCCAGCAGAAGATTGACGTTCGGCAACTTCGGAGTAGGCAGTGCTTTGGTCGGCTTGCGATCACTGTGGGACAATTCTATCCGAGCCTCTCGGAACGTTCGGAAATTGCTGATGGTTATAGATTCAATATACATGTCGCTACCTATTAAAAGGATTATTTGATTAGAGTGTAACCAAAATTAAACATACCGTATTAAAACCAAAAAAGAAACGCAAATTTGCCAGCGTTCGCAATGCCAGCAAGCTGTTTTTTTCTATGCTTTTTGTCAAATTATTTGATAAAAAGCATAGCACTTTGTAATATTCTTTGACAGAAAGCAGACAACCTTATCAGGGAGACGAACATAACGTAAGTATCGCAGCAACACAGGCAAAATGAATATCTCGGAAATTCTTGAACTGAACGAGCGGGCAAGGGAGGATGGCAAGAGCTTTCCAAGGACTCGACAACTTTTCAGCCGGATCCAATCGGAGCTGGGAAGGCACTTCATCGGCATCGTCGGCCCGCGGGGAGTTGGCAAGACCGTAATGCTCAAACAACTGGCTCTGTACCAGCCCGACTCATTTTACCTTTCCGCCGATACTCTGGCAGGGTCGGATCTCTTCCAGATAGCCAGAATACTTTCGGAGCAATACAAGATACGCATTCTATTGATAGATGAAATTCATTTTTGCAAAACCTATGCAAAAGATTTAAAAAAAATATACGATTTTCTCAATCTCCGGGTGGTATTTACCAGCTCTGTTTTTCTGTCTCTTTTTGACTCTGCCTATGATCTCTCCCGCAGGGTAGTGCTTCGACACCTGTATCCTTTTTCATTCAGAGAATACCTGCTGTTTACCAGGCATATCGAAATTCCTGAACTTACCCTGAATGATATTATTGCAGGGCAGTGGACAATAGATCATATGAGATACAACTATCTGTTTGACGAATATTTGCAGGGCAGGCTCTTCCCATTTTCTCTGGAAGAACCGGATTGTATGCCGCTTCTCCGCAATATATGTTCAAAGGTCATACGCAGAGACATACCAATGGTTTCCAATCTTCGATTTGATGATATTGAAAAAATCGAAAGCGCCCTGGAATACATTGGAAAATCAGAGGTTGACGGGATTAATTTTTCATAGATTTCCAGAAATCTTGGCATCACAAAATACAAGGCTGCTCTGTACGTCAAGCTTCTTGCACAGGCCTTTATCCTAAATCCTGTTTACCCAAAAGGAACAAACGTGCTCAAAGAACCCAAGATTTTGATGTTTCTTCCATTCCGTCTTCTCTATCGCGATTGGTCAGAATGCGTCGGTCCTGTCAGAGAAGATTTTTTTGCTGAGATGATATTAATGAAAGGACACCGGTTTCATTATTTAAAAACCAAGCGAGGAGCGAAAACTCCTGACTTCCTGGTAGAATTGCCAGATGGGAGCATAGTTGTTGAGATAGGAGGCAAAGGAAAAGGTAGAGAGCAATTTAAGGGGATCAATGTGGAGAAAAAACTGATTCTTACCCATTCTACCGAGGTGAGAAGTAATAAGAAACCGCTTTCGCTCCTAGGCTTTACTATATAGCAGCCCACGAACCACTACCAATCCTTACCTGATGCCGTCTTCTGCTCTTTCCCGTGGAATCGTAAACGATTGATTGCTGCAGGGTCTTCGCCAATATTATCAAGAAATGCTTCGGCCTCATTTTTGCTCATAGCACCAGCCTGGTATTCCTCTGATGTCTCTGCATTTTGCTCTGGCTGGCCGCTCTTTTCGGTTTGTTCAGCAGATTCTCCCTGCTCCTGTTTGTTTCGGGCCTGATCATCCTGACTGCTATCTTGATCGGCCTGATCTTTTCTTTCATTACTCTGGCCGCTTTGATTTTCTTTGTTCTGATTTTGCTTCTGTTGCTTATGGGGGTCATCTTTTTTCTTGTCATTTTTTTTCTTCTTGTTTTTGTCTTGGGCTTGCTCTTGGTCCTGATCT
>JAUVJO010000141.1 GCA_030592345.1 Deltaproteobacteria bacterium | reverse complement strand
TGCCTTATAAAAAAGCGCTGGAAGTCATTAAAAAAAGCCATGTGGCATTATTACTGGCCACAAATCAACCCTATCAGATCCCGGCCAAGGTGTATGATTATATGAGCACAGGCACAAAGATACTTGCATTAACCAATAAAGGTGCAACTGCCGATGTGATCAACTCGACAGGTATCGGCAAGGCGTTTGCTCCTGATGATATACAAGGTATTAAAGATTACGTTTATGACTTGGCGCTGAATGAACAAAATCCGAAAAGTAACGAAGAAATTGTTTGTGACCGGTATAATCGAAATAATATTGTGAAAGAGTTAACTAAAGAATTAGATCGTATCGCTCATTGACAAACAACTCAAGTTTATGTAAATTTCTGCCGAAATAATAAAAAAGCAGCCATGATTCCGCAAATTGTTTAATAGATTCGAGTCGTTCAGTCTGTCGTCGTGTTAACCGTGAAACACATGGCGACCATCTGCTCTATCTTATATGTGCTGGTAAATTTAAACCAATCAATGCGACATGTTACGCTTTACTTGACACTAGGGGGAAGATATGAAAGTAGTTATTTTAGCAGGAGGGTTCGGCACACGCCTTTCGGAGGAAACCGGGATCAAGCCGAAACCGATGGTCGAAATAGGAGATAAACCTATATTATGGCACATTATGAAAATTTATGCCACTTATGGCCTGAACGATTTTATCATATGCCTTGGCTACAAAGGGTATATGATAAAGGAATATTTTGCGACATACACCTTGCAAATGTCAGATATAACATTTGATTTGAGAAACAACAAAACAGAGATTCATCAGAACGGTACCGAACCGTGGAGGGTTACCCTGGTGGACACAGGGCAGAACACCATGACCGGCGGACGCATTAAGCGAGTTAAAGAGTATATTGGTAACGAAACATTCTGTCTCACCTACGGCGACGGTGTCATCAATGTCAATATCAAGGATTTGATTGCATTTCATAAAGATCAGGAAGCATTGGCAACCTTAACGGCTGTGCGGTCTCCTGGACGATTTGGCGCATTCAAGTTAGGAAGAGATCAGACCAAGATCGAGGCTTTCAAAGAAAAGCCGTTGGGTGATGGGGCATGGATAAATGGTGGATTTTTTGTTCTTGAACCAGATGTGATAGAATATATAAAAAGCGATTCAATTGTTTGGGAACGTGAGCCAATGGATAAACTGGCAAAAAATGGCTTTCTCTCTGCGTATAAACATGAAGGGTTTTGGCACCCAATGGACACACTTCGTGATAAGAATGTTCTTGAGAAATTGTGGGAAAATGGAGAGGCGCCATGGAAAGTATGGGAATAGAAGACAAGTTTTGGAATGGTAAAAAAGTTCTAATAACGGGACATACAGGTTTCAAAGGGAGTTGGCTTTCTCTTTGGCTTCAGGCATATGGTGCAAAGTTAATTGGGTACTCATTTGATGTGCCGACAGATCCAAGTCTTTTTGAAGTGGCACGTGTTTCAGAGGAAATGGATTCCATAATGGGAGATGTGCGGGACCTGGGCCATGTGAAACGCGTCGTACTGGAGAACAAGCCTGAGATTGTATTTCATCTGGCGGCTCAGACACTGGTGAGGAAATCATATGAAGACCCGATTCAGACTTACAGCAGCAACATCATGGGCACGGTAAATGTCCTGGAGGCAGTTCGCTGCTCAGATTCGGTTCGCGTCGCATTAATTATTACAAGCGACAAGTGCTATGAGAATAAAGAATGGTACTGGGGCTATCGGGAAAATGATCCAATGGGTGGACACGACCCATATTCGAGCAGCAAGGGATGTGCGGAGCTAGTAACTTCAGCCTATGTTCGTTCATTCTTCCTGGATAATCAATTGAGTTCTGAACCGGTTTTTGTTGCTTCGACCCGAGCCGGCAATGTCATTGGCGGAGGAGATTGGGCTCAAGATCGGTTGGTACCGGACACAATGAAGGCCTTTCTGGAGAAGCGGCCGGCATTCATCCGGTATCCAAACGCAATTCGGCCTTGGCAACATGTGCTGGAGCCTCTCAGAGGATATTTGGTGCTCGCTGAGCACCTCTGGCATCACGGACGGAAATTTGTCGGAGGATGGAACTTCGGCCCTAACGATCAGGATTCGAAACCGGTTTCATGGTTAGTGCAGGCTCTCACGAATCTATGGGGTGAGGATGCCTCATGGAAAACAGATTCAATACAGCATCCTCATGAGAACACCTACCTCAAACTGGATTGCTCAAAGGCCCGATCCTTGTTGAAATGGTCCCCTCGATTAAACATCGAACAAAGTTTAGAGTGGGTCGTTGAATGGTATCGAGCCTTCTCATTAGGTGCAGATATGCGCCAGTTAACTCAAATTCAGATTGAAAAATACAAGGATTTAGTTAATCCTATATCCGGAATGAGCAAACATGGTATTTAAAGAAACTGATTTGGCAGGTGCTTATGTCATTGAGCTTGAAAAGATAGGCGATCAGAGGGGGTTTTTCGCTCGCGCCTGGTGTCAGGAGGAATTTGAAAAGCAACACCTATCATACCGATTTGTTCAGTGCAATTTATCTTTCAACATACAGCGCAATACTCTGAGGGGGATGCATTACCAGAGCGCCCCGTTTGAAGAAGTCAAAATTGTGCGATGCACGAGCGGTGCGGTGTTAGACGTCATTATAGATTTGAGAATAGAGTCGCTGACTTACCTAAAGTGGATCGGGGTCGAACTGACTTCGGATAACCACAAGATGCTCTACGTACCCGAAAATTTTGCCCATGGGTACCTCACCTTGACGGAGGACGCAGAGGTTTTCTATCAGGTCTCCCAGTATTACTCTCCTGACCACGAACGGGGACTTCGCTGGAACGATCCGGCATTTAAAATTGAATGGCCCATTGATGGTGAGGTGGTCATTTCGGATAAAGACAGGAACTGGCCGGATTTCACAGCATGAGTGCGAGTTGCATTGGATAAATATAGTGAACTGAAAATTTATAGTCTTCAGGGAGATGCCCTTACCTGGAACGAGCAAGCTATTCTTTCTCAGAGCGTGTTGACCGCCAATCGGAGAGAACTGATTGCAGCCGAGTTTTCAAGGATTGAGAAGTATTCCCACAAAGGTGATCTGATATCATTTGAAGCAGTGATAAAGTATCTTAATGATCGGTAAGGTTCTTGCGTAAAATGGAGAATATAAATGATTATCGTAGATGAAGCCTTGGCAAAGCGGGAAAGAGAAGGAAAACCGATTCAGTTTGGCCTGGTGGGTGCCGGTTATATGGGTCAAGGAATTGCGTTGCAGGTCCTCAAGTATGGCACAGGGATCAGACTGGCAGCCATTGCGAATCGAACTATGGTTCAAGCTGTGCGTGCTTACCAGCAAGCCGGAGTAGACACGATCCAGCGTGTCTCGAAAGTAGAAGAGCTTGAGGAATCCGTTTCAGCAAACCAATACGCTGTGACAGATGATCCCATGCTGCTATGCCGGGCGCGGGGCATTGATGCGATTGTTGAAGTAACCGGTACTACAGAGTTCGCACTGCGAGTTGTCTTGTCGGCAATCGAAAATAAAAAGCATGTGATATTGATGAATGCCGAACTCGATGCGACGCTCGGGCCGATTCTCAAAGCATATGCTGATCGCGCCGGAGTTGTTTTCACAGACTCGGACGGTGACCAGCCGGGTGTTATAATGAACCTCTTCCGCTGGGTGAAAGCCATTGGATGCAAGCCGGTTCTGGCAGGAAACATGAAAGGTCTTCAGGATCCTTACCGTACGCCCGAAACCCAGAAGGGATATGCCGAAAAATTTCATCAAAAACCGCGCTTGGTTACATCGTTTGCAGATGGCACTAAGATATCCATGGAGATGGCAGTCGTTGCCAATGCCACCGGTTTCAGAACGGGGAGACGCGGTATGTACGGACCACGGTGCAATCATGTCAAGGATGCAATTGATCTGTTTCCCATGAATCAAATGCTTAACGGTGGTCTCGTCGACTACATTCTCGGTGCCGAGCCGGCTCCCGGGGTTTTTGTTCTTGGCTACAACGAGGATCCGATTCAGCAGCAATACATGAATTATTATAAGATGGGGGATGGCCCTGTCTACTGTTTTTACACACCATATCATCTTTGCCATACAGAAGTCCCATTAACGGTGGCCCGGGCAGTTTTGTTTCAGGACGCCGCCATTGCGCCGATTGGTCCACCGGTCTGTGAGGTAATCACAGTTGCCAAACACGATTTAAGAAAAGGCGAACTGCTGGACGGCATCGGCGGATTTGCCTGCTACGGCATGATAGAAAATTCAGACGTCTGCAATACACAGGATTTGTTGCCAATGGGGCTGTCCGAAGGTTGTCGTCTCACACATGACATCTCAAAAGACCAGGCCATTACTTACGCGGACGTGAAATTGCCCCCAGGCCGTCTCTGCGATAAGCTCCGGTCCGAACAGGATGCTTACTTTGCATGAACCGGTACATTTTCTTGACGGAAGTATGGTCTTTCGACGTTTTAAAAAATTAACTGCGGCGCTCAAAACTAAAGCCTCCAGCAGAAATTATGACGGGAGTGTCTCAACATGGGCGCAATCTTCCACCGATAGCGGTAGTCTTAAGCGTATCATGGTATTTGGCGACTCCAACGCCTTTCGCCCTGATAACAACAACACGTGCTGGCCCTCTCTGCTTGAAAATAAAGATCCTCTTCATCTCAAAGTTTTCAATGAAAGTTGCGACGGTCGCACCACCAGATACGACATCGGCGAATTCAATGGACTTCGCGTTATCGCCAGTACGCTCGCTGCTCATGCGCCGCTCGATTACGTTGTTGTTATGCTCGGTACTAACGACGTGAAGAGTAAATATGGGCCGCCCAGCGTAGCAGACATTGTCAGCGGCATGGGTCAGATTCTTCACGTCATTGATCTACACGGTGGCTGTGCTAAACCCATTCTCCTGACGCCCCCGCCGCTGGGGAACGTCACCTCCGGTGAACTCGCAAGCGCACAGTCGCGGATACCACCTGTCGCGGCCGAATACCGTTCGCTGGCTATCAACCGTGATATCCGGATAGTAGACATCCATACAATTCTTGACGTCGTCACAGACCTTGAGTCTGACAAGATTCACCTTAATGCTTCGGGCAGGCAGAATGTTGCCGACGCTGTCTGGACAAACCTCCAGGAAATGACCCCGCCTCCCGAACATATCGCACCTTCGGTGCGGACTTGTAGCGCAGAGCTTTAGCTCTGCCATTATGATGCAGGGCTGAAGCCCTGCACTACGTTTGAAAAAAAGAATTTCCTATACAATCAAGTTAAACGGCAAGATCATTAGCCGTTGACGATAACTTTACCGTAGTCACATATAGAGAAGTAATGTGTTAGGAAAAGAAACAATCATGAATCACACTAAAGACTTACCAATAAGCATTTATACCCCTCAATCGCAGATGCGCTCACCTGATAAACTCTTACACTCCATGTGGCGCGACCTCAAGGCCTCGCGAGAACTCGCCTGGAGGCTTTTTGTGAGGGATATTTCGGCCAAGTACCGTCAAAGCATCCTCGGCGTTTTCTGGGCGTTTTTTCCGCCTATTGTCGCAGGTCTCGTCTTCATTATTTTGCAATCAAAGAAAGTTGTCAATTTTGGTGAGACGGATATTCCTTATCCGGTTTTTGTGCTGGTCGGGACGACCCTGTGGCAATTATTTGTCGAAAGTCTCAACGCGCCCCTAAGTGCCGTCATAAGCGCCAAACCGATGCTGGCCAAGATAAACTTTCCCCGCGAGGCGCTTATCGTTTCGGCATTTTACCAGATGCTGTTCAGTCTTTTTATAAAATCCTTCATTATTGTTGGTGTCTTCCTGATTTTCCGGGTACAGGTAACGTTCGGACTCCTCCTGGCGCCTTTGGCCATACTTGTGCTGATTTTAATGGGAATCTCTCTGGGCCTGCTTCTTACGCCGCTTGGCACACTTTACACGGATATCCAATCCGGTTTAATAATGGCCACACAATTTTTGTTCTTTGTGACGCCGGTGGTCTATCCACCACCGCAAACCTATCCATATTCACTTATCGCTATATTCAACCCTATAAGCCCAATCCTCACTGGTGCACGGGATTTACTTACGAAAGGTGTTCTCACAAATGCTTATCCGTTTTTCATCGTAAGCGGGTTAACAATCTTAACCCTGTTTACTGCCTGGGTGATTTATCGCCTTGCATTACCAATTATCATTGAGAGGATGAGTGCGTAGAGAGTATGGCAGAGAAGATTCTTTTTAGACACGGATTACACGGATTAGACTTATAGTGGAGTGTAGTTGCGGAAATTCGTGCCAGGAGAATAAATGGAAAAATGGTTGGAGATTACGTTGCCGATGTGGTAGTGGATGATAAGGTCATCTTGGAGCTGAAGGCAGTAAAGGAATTAAATGATATCCATGAAGTGCAGTTAGTGAACTATTTGAAGGCCACTGGGATTGAAGTGGTACTGTTGATCAATTTTGGTCCGTCAGTGAAGATAAAGAGAAAGGTATTTGATCAAAAGAATGCACAGGCTTCCCTTGCCAAGTAAGTCTTTAGACACGGATTACGCGGATGGGCACGGTTTCTCTTCGCCTGGACAATCAAGAGGTATTGGTGAATATATTGGTGAATATAGTTTGCAATACGTAAAAAAGAGTTTTTAGGAGGAAACAATTATGAAGCCGATAAAGGCAGAGAAATGCTATATTTCTAATGAATTGCCACCATTACATATGCTCTTAACCGAGGAAGATGGGGTTATAGTCATTAGGTGCTTAGATTTTAGCATCTCAAGCCATGGAGATACTATTGAACAAGCAAGACAATCAATGAGTAGTACATTAATGGATTACTTGAAATACGCTATTGAAAATAATAGTCTGGATAATCTGTTTGATCCCGATTTGAAAGAGCATTGGGATATGTATCAGAGGTTAGAAATCAAGACTGAAAAAGATGTCTTCCAAGCACATTTTGATAAGATTAAAGGCGAGATTCTAACCAAAGGATTAACCTATGCTTAAGCCAATCGAGTTGAGAAAGGTGATTAAAATCCTATCCGATTATGATATACAATTTGATTACGCAAGCGGAGGTAAACATACTGGAAAATTTTATAAAAGTGGCAAATCGTTCCCCGTTAAATGTCATGGCAGGAAAACAGAAATTTTAACTTATGCCTTAAAGGGACTTATCAAGAAGTTCGACCTTCCGAAAGACACCTTTGATAAGTAAAACCTAAACGAGCTAAACAAAACTCCGCGTAGTCCGTGAAATCCGTGTCAAAAATTTTCTAAATTATGAATGATACACTTATTAAAGTCGAAAACGTAAGCAAAAAATTCTGCCGCAACCTGAAGCGCTCGCTTTGGTATGGGGTGAAAGATTTGGGTTCTGAACTCATTGGACGCAACAATAGTCACAAGAGCTTGCGAAAGGAAGAATTCTGGGTGCTAAAAGATATCTCATTTGAATTGAAACGTGGTGATATTCTGGGCCTCATTGGACGCAACGGTGCAGGTAAAACCACATTATTGCGTATGCTTAACGGTTTAATTAAGCCTGACGGAGGGCAGATTAAGGTTAGGGGACGTATGCAGGCTCTCATCGCATTGGGAGCCGGTTTCAATCCGATACTTACCGGTCGAGAGAATATTTACGTCAATGCCTCGGTTTTAGGAATTTTCAAAGCAGAGATAGATCGCCGGTTTGATGAAATAGTAGATTTCTCTGGTATTGAAGAATTTATTGATACCCCTGTGCAGAGTTATAGCTCTGGTATGGCTGTTCGTTTGGGATTTGCAGTAGCTGCTCA
>JAUVJO010000152.1 GCA_030592345.1 Deltaproteobacteria bacterium | reverse complement strand
TAATTTGGCGGAATCCCATCCTCTCTGTGAAAAGGAACGAAGAGGGATTACGAATTGCCTCCACTCAGAGGAGGTGGTAAATACGAACTGGTGAAAGTCACTGCTGTCTAATTGTTTTACCGATTGTGTCTCGACGCTGACTCGGTAGCTCTTGCCATCTCCTTTCGCGAAGAAAGTTAGGGCGTGATAAGAGCTGACGTCAATAACGGGTCTGCCGGGTGGATTCAGTGCCCTGGTCATACCTACCCACCCATTCATGCCAACTTTGCCTGTTATCTCAGCACAACCGGCCAAAATACGGTCATTTGAAGTCAGATTCGCGGCTTCAGCGCAATCTTGTGAAACTAGGGTTACAGTTGAAGTGCCCCCATTTGAGGAGTCGTCAAATGCGAACCAGTGACCGTCCGCCACGTATACTTTGTCTATAAACCCTCCACCATCATCCGCATAGATGACGCCGTTCAAAAGCGTGGGCATAGGCAACTGAACCAGACTGGTACCGGGAGCAATCAGGCGCGTGAAGTCGTAACGAGCTTCAGACTCTGGATAGGGCGCCCTCCAAGTAACAGCCGTATAGTCAACTGTGACCGGATTGCTGGTGTTATTAATTATTATCAGATTAACCTCATCATCTTCATAGGCTGCCTCCGAGATAAATACTTGAGGTTCAGCAGGTTGCTGATCATTTTGGAAATTCAAGGTACCGCGCGAAGCAAAGTTCTCGAGAATATCAGCTGCCAAAGCAATAGTAGAATCAGAATTTACAGCCCATATTTGGAACGTGAGTACATAACCTGTCTCCATGATGGGAAGCTGGTCGCTCATCCAATGCGAATAGACCGTAAAAGTCTCCTCATCCTCCGAGACATGGACGGCAAATGTTGTGGCATATTCCTGTATAAAACCATGTTTACGCATACGAGAGCCCCAAAAATAAACCGGCGGATTATCGCTGGTATCAGTAACCTTGACAGGTGTAACGTAAGCCAGGTGCCCATCCTTGAAGCGAGAACAAACAGCATAGTCATGGGCATAAACACTGCCCAATGTTCTATAAGCAGCAACCGCGGCCGTGATGATATCAGTACCGTCCTCCGTTATTAGGTAATCTGCTGCCATCGCCTCCAGAGCGTTGCTATTGCCAACCACATCTTCGGGGTAGCTCAGGATGCGCGTAGTGCCAGAAAGAACATCGACGGGCATCAAATCGGTCAATGAAATTGAATATGTTAAAGCATCTTGTCTTGAAAGAGGATGAAGTCCTGAACTCCAAGGCGCGACAGAACTAAAATGATCAAGATCATCCCAATTCCACCAATTAGGCCAGGATTCCAGGCCACCGGTCTGACCACTCTCGACCGAAGGAACAACTGGTGCAAACGAGCTGAGGTCATGTGTCCAAAAATAATTCATGATACCCATCGTAATTTGGCTCGCAATCAAGCGTTGATATTCCGTGAGGTATTCGGCATCAAGCTCATTGGATACAAAAGCAGTCTCTACAATAACAGCAGGCATTTTAGTTTCATTGAGTACTGTACAAGTTGTTTCATTGCCGTCCTTCCAGCATGTATTTTCATAAGGCCACCTATGCCCGCGAATAAACCAGCTATCCGTTAGCTCGTCCAACGAAACTAAAGACTGGTAAATAGTTGCGGCTAGGTCTCGGCTTTTATCTATTCGAGAATCGTCATTAGCGTAGATGGCCGTACAACCTTGTGGTTTCGAACTATAATTAGCATTTGCGTGGATACTAACGAAGATATGCGCATCCAAGTCGTTAGCTTTTTTTGCACGGTCGGATAGCTTTACATAAGTATCATCTTCTCTTGTCATGTGTACAATACAGTCAGTCTGCTTCTCCAGATCGTCTTTTATCATTTTAGCAATATCAAGAACAACGTCCTTTTCCTGAATACCATTTCTCGTTGCTCCCGGATCCTTACCCCCATGGCCAGGGTCAATGACCACAATAGGGGTTGGAGGTTTAGGCTCTGTAGGTTCGGGTTCCACTTTACAACTAGTAGAGAGGATAATGAATGATATCGCAATAAGGATCACTCTTGTCCATGTAACTGGCAAGCGATGCGAGTTTGACCAGCTACATCTGTTATACCTCAGTTTCAAGAAAACCTGTTTGGAATTCCTACCAAGTACGCTAAACAGCTTCATGTCAATCCTTTCGATCCTCTTTTTCAAATGTTTCTATTTTCAGCGGGTTAGATGTAGTCACTAATAACATCGAAGGTTTTTCAAAAATTGTTTGCAGTATCAACATGTTAGGTGTTTTTGCTTGGGGTGAAGATCCGATCCACCGTCCTCCGGCTATCGTTTTGTTGTCTGGCAGCATGTTGTCAGATAGCTCCCGACGGTCGCAACCTGACCTACGTGCTAGTCGGGCGGGACAAGAATGTCCTGCCCGTCGTTGGTTTTTCAATTTGGCGGCAGCGCATCGATGCGTGAGCATATGGTCTTTCGTCAAACTCAAGAACCCTCTTATAAGCAATCCGTCCGGCCAAAATTGGCGGCAAATTCTTCCAAGGCAATGCTTGTTCCGCACGCTGCAAATACGGCCAAGTCTGAGCCATCCACATCACCATCTTTGTCAAAATCACCTTCACAGGATTCTATATCTGAGGAT
This sequence comes from Deltaproteobacteria bacterium, assembly GCA_030592345.1. Lineage (GTDB taxonomy): Bacteria > Desulfobacterota > Desulfobacteria > Desulfobacterales. Next base: position 4,821 of record JAUVJO010000152.1, on the reverse strand, counting down.
ACGGCATTCACATCGGCACCTGAAGGAATTCCTGCCGAAAGCCCATCAAAGTACAAGGAAAAGGACCCTTCAGTCCATTTGATAATGTCTTTATCTTTGACCTCTAATCCATTAAGGCTGCAAGGGATATCCAGAGAAAATAGAATCTCGTGTTTAGGACTTACCCATACCCCATCCAGGTTGGTCGCCTCTGGAATAGCATTGTCTGAGCCACTGAAGTACAGGTCCAACGAAAACCCGTCATAACTGATGAGGTCATGTGCCTTAAAGTCGATTCCTCCCAAACTAACAGGAATATCCAAGGAAAATACGATGCTCCCATCAGATAGCACAGTTGCAGCATCAATGCATGCGGCATCCGGTATGCCTACAGCCGGACCATCAAGGAGTTTGCTGAAATTAGTCCCATCATAGAGGATGAGATCTCGCTCAGTATGTGTCACTCCATTCAAGGATATGGGGATATCTACAGAAAAGAGGATGTCACCTTGAGAATAGGCAAAGGCATCTATGTTTACGCCCTCTGGAATTCCCAGATCTGAACCTGATAGATGGAGGGAAAAACTTGAGGCATCATAGTATATGATGTCCCTCTCCTCAAAGGTGGCGCTTCCTATGGTTACCGGGATGTCTGGAGAAAGAAAAACCTGGGCAAAGGATAAAGAGAAGCTGGCAACTACAAGAATGACCCCTAAAAAGAGAAGGAAAACCATTTTGCTTATACCAAATTTGGCTATCATTGCGTTTCTCCTTAAGTTTGGGCTACCAGCCTATGTTGGCGTTGGCAGCATCTAGCCCAGTCAAACTGGTAGGCATATAGTTATCTGCTGCACACCAATAATTCCCATGGGCATTATTGCTTGCTGAATTTTTTATGGCATAGTTATGAGAACCAAATAAGTAAAGCCCATGCCACCCGTTATCCGTCAAGTTGTTCCCCTCAATGCGGCAATTACTGTGGGCAGAAATTCCATAGCTGCCGTTAGAATTAGCCGTACAGTTGGTTATCATTCCGAAAGACGTGCCAAACTCGTGTATGTGACACTTTATGCCTGTGTTGGCATTAGACTTGGCAGTACAGTTAGTTATAGTGCTCTCTGAGGAACGAATGCCATCAAAACCGTTACCATTACCAGTACAGTTGGTTATGGTTGACTTCATAACTATGAATCCATCAGTATTATTATTATTGGCTGTACAGTTGGATACATTTGAATACTCCACAGCAATACCATTGCCGTTAGAATTAGCTGTACAGTTGATTACGAGCCCGTTGGTAACAACAATTCCAGTAAAGGCGTTCCCATAAGCCCTGATATCCTTCACCTGATTATTTGTTCCATTAGTAGGTTGGTTCCAGCCAGATCCGTGAAGGGCAATCCCATCTGATGGAAAACCTCGCACTGTTCCATTTTTGATGGTGATATTCTTTCTGAACCTACCATCTATGCCACGAGCATCATTGCCACCAGTGCCTATTCCTGGCCCAATTAGCGCATGTCCATTTAAATCAAGTGTTACATTATCGGTAGCAATCACAATGCCGATGACATTAGCAGTGGATACTACAAGGTTACTGGTCAGCACATAGCTTCCAGGCTGATCAATAACAATAGGGAATGTAGTTGAAGCTGTCTGTCCAATTTTGATCTGCCCATCTGCCCCGTAGGCAGAAAAAGACATGGCAACTACAAACAACACAGTCCACAAAACCAATTGGATTTTTGATTTACCTTCCATCATTTATCCTCCTTTGAAGCGTTGAAGTTATTCCATGACATCCATTAAGGAAAATCAGCACATACCCTCTAAAACCTCATGACACATCAAGTCCTTTTATAGCGTTAATCGCTCATAACCCGTACCTCTGATCAATAAGTCCATCCCTCCTTGTAATCCCCGTTGCCACAATTCTATTTTTTCCATTCATCTTGGATGCAAATGGTTGAATGGTTAACGACTCAATAACTCAACCAACTCAACGACTTAACGGTGAATGGTACGCGGGCTCAGCACCGCGAAAGCACTATCTTCAATCCTATGCGAATTTCAAAGGAAGAGTCACAGGATTTCCTGGACATCCACAAAACATGAGAATTCGCCTCTATCAATGGATTTCCTCTCTTAACCCGATGCCCCACTTCGTTTTCTGGCAGATCAGAAAAGCGCTGGCAATGTGTACCAGTCTTCCATATGCAGCCCCCTAAACACAAAAAACCCCGGTTCTCTTTTTGAGAAACGGGGTGTTGGTATGGGCTTCATGGCCATCCTCTATGGGAGTTTGCAATGCGTTTGGTGTGCACTAAGTCATAATTGGTACTTTTATAACAATTGAGACAGATTGTCAACGATGAAATCTGCCGAGTTATTAGCCACAGACACACATATTGCATTTTGGATTGCGGATTTTGGATTCTGGATTTGAGCGTTGTGGGTCATCTGCCGCAGGCGGATTCGTCAGATCTGCCGGCCATTGCCACTCATGCTGGCATTTTTGCGGCCATAGATTTTCAGATAAATAATTTCACTGCGTTACCTGTCTGCGTGCGGACACGCACAGACAGGTCGGTCGAAATCCTCGACGACGTACTTCCATGTACGCCTTACTCGAATTTCTCCCTCTGGCCTTGTGGAATTTAATATGTGAAAGTCTATAGGTTGAGTTGAGGTCACGAAAAAACGCCTTTGAAACTACGAAGGGATATGAAAGATGGTCCTCTGGCTTTTTTGCTTTACACGCCCCAAGCTGACAAGATATATTCCATCTCAATAGCTGGCAGAAACTTAAAGATATTGTAAGCGTTCACAGGGGTATCTTGAGATACGCAAAAATGATTCACCACAGAGACACAGAGAGCACAGAGGTAAATTCCTTTTGCCCGATCGGGAGACGGCGATCAGGCAAAAAAACGTTGCCCTTCGGGCAATTATCACACGCATCATTGTCTTGACACCACCTTTGTGGCAGCCGTGCAAGCTATTTCACCCGGCGAAGCCGGACTGATGCTTTTCCCTGGCCGTCGTCTCCCGGCCAGGGAAAAAACCCCTGCACTCTGTGTCCTCTGTGCCTCTGTGGTAAAATTAAGGCATCGAGCTGCCCGTGAACGGCTACAAGATATTGAATTCTTTTCATGGAGGTTTGGATGGAAACCCTTGTAAAGGTTCAACAGAAATATTTAATTAAATGCGGATTTTATGCTGATGAAGGCCAACTGAGGCGTGACGCGCTCAGGTCTTTGTTGGTGCTCCGGCCTGAATTTCGTGTGGAAATTGCAGTCCAGGCCTATAAAGAAGGCGAAATTTCTTTGACAAAGGCTGCAGAAATGGCTGGATTGTGTTTTGAGGACATGCGTGAACTTCTGTTATCTCGTGGGATTCAACCGGAGATAGGCTATGATTCTATTGAAAATTTGCAACGCGATTACGAGACTTTGAAAGGGGCCTTTCTTGACTGAATTTATTCTGGACAATACCGTATTTTCCAATTATTCTTCGGTTGCTCAACTCAATTTAATCAGGAGAGTCCTGAAAAATGTATCCATTACCCCCCAGGTCTTGGATGAGGTGATCAAGGCTGTTGAAGCTGGACATACCTTTCAACTGAGAACGTTAAAAGCCATTGAAAAAGCTTCCTGGGTCCATGTGGTTTCTTTGTACCCCGAAATGATTATTGCTTATACAGAATTGACAAGAAAGGCAGGTAGAGGAGAGGCATCAAGTATCGCCTATTGTTTGGGGAAAAAAAATCGTTTTTTCCTGACTGATGATAAAAGGGCACGTAAGATAGCCACGCAAAACGAGATTAAGGTTGGCGGATCACTAACCATTTTGTTAAGGGCTGTTGAAGGCAGAATTTTTGGTATGGACGAAGGGAATCGGATATTGTCCGATTTCATTAAGAAAGGCTATAGGTCGCCAATTGCAAATTTAGGAGAAGCCTTACATCCTGCCGACTCTGGCCCATAGGGCATGGGCCTATTTCGCGCACCTTCAAACCCTCAAATCCCGCAATCTTTACCTCAATTCTTTCTGGATCTGCACCTCACTTCAGATAGAGACTTTTGCCCACGTTTATTCCATCTGGCTTAAAGCTAATGACCCAGACCTGATAAAAAAATTAGGCTTTGTCCGATAACGATGACCATAATTTCGGAAACCGCCATAATCATCCACTGTTACCGGTTCATCATTGATTGTAACTTCCTCTGCCCTTACAAAACAACCGGCAATGGGATAGTTGCCCAGATTGGTGAAAACCTGCATGTGTTCTCCAGGTCATTCGATTTTCCCTAATGTTGCATAAACAACACGCCTGAGATATTGATATTGAATAAACAATAATATCAACTGGTTGTAGCGATTTTTAGGCAAATTGAGAAAATCACTCCCGGTGCTATGGATGTACAATGCTTTTTTCGGCCTGTTGTTTACCCTTCGGGAAAGCCGATGATACTGCATCTCCTGCGTTGTCAAGGATTCGGCGTAGTTTACTACAGCCTCACCCTTAACGCCTTGGATCTGCAGCATCATCGGCTTTTGCAACGTTAGGGTCTATAGACTTTCACATATTAAATTTCACAGCGTTATCGGTCGTCGGCGTATTACAATACAGCCTCCTCCCTCAGGCCTTGTGAAATTTGATATGTGAAAGTCTATAGCCTTCCCAAAATCTTTATCTTAAAGCCTACAGCGGAAAAGGAATAGCCCCCTTTGAGAATCAGGCTTGCCAAAACCGCGGGCTTCTGCATGGGAGTCCGCAGAGCTGTAGAGATCGTACTCGATGTCGCCAACAGCGAGGATGGGCCAGTCTATACCTTTGGC
>JAUVJO010000255.1 GCA_030592345.1 Deltaproteobacteria bacterium | reverse complement strand
GCCTTCCTTGATCCTGTGTCCGGACGTGCTCTTGTCTCAGGCACAACGGTTAGCCGATCTCCATGCCTTTTGGGGCCGGCCGGCCAAAGTCCTGACCATGAGCGAGATTAAGGCCAATTACGAACCTGGCGGGCATCCAAAACATGCAGGATACAAGAACCCCAATTTGCCTTACCGGAACCAGATCCATGGCTATGATTACGAGCTGGCTCGCCGGGCGGTGAACATGCTGCTAGATGAGGCAAACCACCCCCATCTTGAATCAGTGACGATTCTGGGAGACTCGGCCCTGGTTCCACCTTCTCGCCCCAGGTTAAGATAAAACAGATAGATCCTTGCTGGTTGAATGTAGTCTACAGCGGCTACCACCCAGGGACCTACGACTTTGAAGGTACACCTAAACTCGGGTCCCGCTGGACCATGTTTAGATCCGTAGGCCAGGACGGACGTGAGGGCTGGCTTTACATGTTGTCCAATCTGGGTGTTCTGGCGGTAGATGGCGATCCATCGGATTGGAGAAGGGAAAATATCAAACCGCTGGCCAAAGACCCGCGTTTCGATATGTCCGAAGGCTCCTTTGATCTATCCCGCCTCTATTATAAGCGGGTGGGGAGATTCGCCTATTTTGGCTTTGATGCACGCATAGAAACGCCCCTTCCAGCACATTATTGTCTCGCCATCGATGCCTTCCCTGATGTCGGTTATACAGGAATTCCAGGTTTTACACAGGATGCCGCTGGCAACTGGGTCACATTCACCTCGGATCATGCCCCGGACTACGAAATGGTCTTCAGGCGAAACTCCACCGGGGCGATACCCTATGGAAATCTTCATGTATGGTATCACGGCGGTTGGTATTATTGGGGAAACCTGGAGGATGTGGATTTTGGGGCAACCTATACCTATGATCCGAAGAATCATTTCTTTGAATTCGCCATCCCTATCCGCTATCCTATTCGCTCTTCCAGGTGGCACACTATCTTGTATAGTGCTATGATTTACAATTCTCCGGCGCAGGATTCAACACCCAGTGATCCGGAAACTTACCAAGAGCCGCATTATGGAAGGCGGTATGCAAACACGTTAACCGAGCTTATCGAGGTTCCCAAATGAGTATTTTGAAAAATGACTGGCAAATGACTGTGTCAGGTTTTGACATTTGACATAAGGTTGCATGTTCTATGATCTAGCGGGAAGGCCGATAGGATAGGGCAAGAATGGAATATCCTGGTGCTTTGTGCCGTGTCACCAGTTGTGGTAATGAGGGACGAAATATCGTAATAGTTCACCACCTTTAACATCGATCGAATTGGTATTGGAGCCAGTGACCATCCCCCTGGTGCTGAGATAAACGTCCTAATTACTTTTACCCGGCAAACCTTGACCCGCGTTTTAAATGGAAGTCATGGACAGGTAAAGAAACCGGATTCGACGGACGGGGTTATGAACCCCAGAACCTAAGACCATCACCTCATGCCTAACTTCAACAGGAGCGGCGCCATGCCATTGCCTCTTCAAGGAGGATCCTCCACATTTGTCAAGAAATAGGTATGGTGGCCCCGGAATTGCTTATCAATTGGTACAGGATTATGGAATCCCCTTGACAGAAGTAGCCCGACAGCTCGGATTTTCTACGTCTGCCATTTCCAATGCAATTACAAGGAGAACGAAAGAGTAAGTCAAGCTAGCGTCCACAATTTTCCCCGCTCCTATAGACTTTCACATATTAAATTTCACAAGGCCAGAGGGAGGAGGCTGTATTGTAATACGCCGACGACCGATAACGCGGTGAAATTTAATATGTGAAAGTCTATACAAAGGCTATAGGCATGGCCTCTATCTCGCATCCAGGGGTGATTTTTTGTATCAATCTGACACTCCAAAAAACATCACGGTGCTTGATTCCAGACACAAATGGAAAGGCAAACGTTAAACCTGAAGCTCCGCCCTCTCTGCGGGCGGAGCTTCACTGAAAACCACGGGCACGATCATCATTTCAGCTAGAATGTGTTAATAAACGCAAAGGCCAAACTGTAAAGGCACGTTATGCTGCGCCCCTGCGGCCTTATTTGGCATCAACTAAGGTTGTCTCCCCCACACCCCATCCTTTTTCCAAAGCCTCCTCCTTTTTTGCCAAACAATGCCTATCTCCGATTGAATAAAGATGCCCTCCCCCAAAAAAGGCACATATCTAACCATCATTTTCGTTTTAGACCTTTTGTCCCATCCTGACACCTGCTCCTGCTTTCCTTGCTGATATTTTTTTTGAAACGAGATGTAAGAAAATGGCTTTTCTTGTGTATTCTTAGAGTAAACGAAGGGCAGAAAGGGGGTGATAGCTCATGGAAGTCGTGGCCGGGTAAAACCAAGGTGAGTCTCACTAGCCCTACAATCACGGCACTGGCTTGACTCACTCATTACGAACGTAAGTTCGTTACAATTTAACAATAGGAGAGATATGATATATGAACGATACCTTAATTTGAAGTGTAATAATAGGCCTTAACTTAGTCGAAGTAATCTATCATGATGGACTTCGCACTTCAGGGAAAGTGGAAAAATGCCAGCCTTTAAAAAAATTACAAGGAGAAAAAAATGAAAAGAACTCTGAACAAAATTGTATTGTTTTCCCTAACCATAGCGCTTCTTTTGTGTTGCGGGTTTCCCGCCTTAGCAGACGGACCCAGTCCTTGCACGCAGTGCATTCTAGGCATCCGGCCGGACATCTTACCGTTTTACGAACAGAATGGCTGGGATATTTCTCCCGAAAACCACAACAACATCATCGACAACTGGTGTGGTATCGACCCGGTAGGATGTTGTGCGGCCAAGTTTGATTGCAGGGCGAAGTGCGAGTTATGCGACCCACCAAATATTTGCACGCAGTGCATTCTGGACATCCGGCCGGACATCTTACCGTTTTACGAACAGAATGGATGGGATATTTCTCCCGAAAACCAAGACAACATTATCGACAACTGGTGTGGCATCGACCCGGTAGGATGTGGAGAGGCCAGGAGTAATTGCGATGCGGACTGCGATCCCGATGATGGAGAGATACCTCGTGCAGAGAAGTGGGATTTTCCTGTTGGAAATAGCACTTCATGCGACGGATGGTGGGTGGCGCTTGGTCTTGGACAGGACAATGGGAATTTAAAAGGCCATCTTGGGGAGGATTGGAACCGGTGGGGAGGCTCTTCGGATGAGGGCGAACCAGTGCGTGCCGCCGCAAACGGTAGGGTCCACACGGTTGATACAGGCCCAGGGAGTTGGCTCGATGTGGTGATAATTGAGCATGTGGTGCCTGGAATTAGCGAGCATATTTATAGTTTCTACGGTCATCTTCTTAAATATAATGATGCCCATAATAACTACGTGAGTGAGGGGGAAGACGTATCCAAAGGGCAACAAATTGGCACAATTGGAAGTTTCGCCGATCGCGGATACACATTATCTCCACACCTCCATTTTGAAATCAAGAACCAGACGGCACTCGATAATGAATTTGGAATAGGCGGGGGATATTCAGGCAAATCAAACGATTATAATTGCGAGGAGGATTACTATGACCCCTCGGATGGGATCGATGGGAATCGATATTACCACCCGACTAGATTTATCGAAAGCCGCAAGGTCGGTGGCCCATCGTGTGGGCCAGATAAGTCCAGCTTTGTGAAAGACCTCACATTACCCGATGGGGTGGTTATCTGCTCGGACCAGCAGACCAGATGGAAGGGTTGGCGCTTGAAAAACACGTGTTTCAACAGACCCTGGATCTGGAGCACCACAGAAGGCTACCGTGCCGTTCGGATCAGCCACGAGAACTGGCCTGAATCCCCTGAGGACTTCGTCCCCTTCCCATCCCCACAGGGCTCCTTGGAGCCCCTAACCGTGTGCCCCGGCCAGGAAGGCGATCTCTATGTCGAACTCGATGTACTACCAAGTGCAGAGGGCACGTACAAGGCCACCTACAAACTCGAGGGACCAAGTGGTACTTTCGGCACCGAGTTCTGGGTCAAGATCGTCGTCGTAGACTGTGGTGGTAGCCCGTCGGGTCCAGATATATATTTACCAACTAAATAATGGTGTTGCCTGTTTAATAGTATCCATCCAGAAATCCCGGAAATTCCCTCCCCCTTGATGGGGGAGGGTTGGCAAAACAGGATAGATAGGGAGGATAGGTGGAGATGCTATCAGCATCCTGGATCTGATCGAACCGCGCAGTTACAAATTAGGTTAGGTGACATTTGCTTTGCTTCGATAAATCTCATTCTCGAAATAATTCCTAAGAATTTTGAACAATAGCTCTTATTTTCGTTATTGTTCTCTTAATGGGAAAAGATAGGTGTCAGGTCTTGACATGTGACAGAAGGCCGTGTATTGTGCACGAACCATGTTCAGATCGATATAAACCAGACATTGAAGCAAATGGTTACCGCTTTCTACAGCAGTCGCGTGGTACCGATCCTCCCAAAATGCACCTTTGCGCATCTTCCTTTGGTTGTATTCCTGACCGGTCCGACCAGCGATTAATTGCATGGATTTGGGTATCACATCCCGACCGCCACCATCGAACACAACCAGGTGGATATGATTCGAAGTTGCCATGTAGTTCAATATCACCAGTCCATAGCGCTTCTTCGCCTCAAAGAGCCAGTGCAACCATCGTTGCCGGTGGTGACAATCTGAGCAAAAATTCTCTTTTGTGACACCGATGAGTGTTTACCCCGTGAAATGCACAGCCTATTTAACTGGGGAGGTGCCAGGCGTGCCCAGGTATATAATGCCGTTTCGCTCTTGCCATGCCCCAATGCTATAATCTTAAACCAGTCTTTTCAAGCCCAAAAAACCCATTCTAAGGCCCAATAAACGGCAGATTATGGTTGTTTATGACGTGATAACAACGGGTTGGCTTGGCCCGACCCCCTTCGTTCCTTCGGTCCACCCCCTTCGGTCCCCCATATCTGATAGAGGGGATATTTGGGGGCCAGCGATACGGCAAGTTCCCATAATGTATTGGGGATAGCTCTTTATTTTCCTCTTGTTCTACGCCAACCTTCAAATTTTGCCTTGACTTGTTCAAGGGTGAGATTGTT
>JAUVJO010000162.1 GCA_030592345.1 Deltaproteobacteria bacterium | reverse complement strand
TCTCGTTGCCTCCCAGAGTAGCCAATATCAATGCAGGGGCATTGCTTGGGTCTTTTCTGGTGTTTGACGAATTTCATCTATTGGAGCCAGACAAGGCCATGGGTACGACCCTGGAAATGCTGGACCGCCTCAAACCGTTTTGCCACTTTCTTGTGATGACAGCTACCATGAGCGGAAAGACTCAGGCATGGCTTGCGGACACCTTGGAGTCAGAACAGGTCTATCTCCACGGTGAGGAAGTCATGTCACTTCCGTGCCATCGTGAAAAACAGCGCACCTATTGCTGGGTGGCTGAACCGTTGGAAGCCAGGCATGTGTTGGAACGTCACCGGAAGGGACGCTCTATTGTGCTCGTAAATACAGTGAAGCGAGCACAAAACCTGTACGAAGCATTGAAAATGGCTACTCGTGAAACATCGGCCCAAGTGCTCCTGCTTCACAGCCGTTTTTATCCCCAAGATCGCAAACGAGTGGAAGGTCAACTCAAAGAGTACCTTGGCAAAGAAACTGTCCGCAGTGATGTCATTCTGGTTACTACCCAGGTCATCGAAGCCGGGATGGATATCTCGGCAGATAATCTTCATACAGAGCTGGCCCCGATGAACAGCCTTGTCCAACGGGCCGGGCGATGTGCGAGATATGGTGGGCTAAGGAGTATAGGGACGGTGTGGGTGTATGAGTTGGAACGCGGAAAGGATCAACAATTAAAATGGGGGCCGTACCGAGATGAAACCACACGCAAACTGTTGGAGTCTTCCAGGCAGGTGTTGAGGGGGCTTGGGAGGAACGGGATGATCGTAAGTTTTGACACAGAGCGCGGATGGGTAGACGAAGTGCATACGCAGGTCGAATTGGCTGCCCTGCGGCAGTTTGTCAATATTTACGATCGGCGGCGGATGGTGCATGAGGCCATGGAAGGCAAAATGGAAGATGCCATAAGACAACTCATCAGGGATGTTGCCTCAGTAAGTCTCATAATAACTGACGACCCCGAGTTTCTCCGTTTCGACAAGAAAATGTGGCCCCGAATGATTTCTGTTCCTCGGGTCAGCCTGTTTGCCCTCACAGAGGCATTTAAAAGTAAAGGGAGTGGGCAATGGGTGGCCAAGATACCAGCGAACAGTAAGGCATTGCCTGGCGGAGCATTGCAGTGGGATTGGGAAGAGGCCTCCAGTGTTCGCCAACTTCCTTCTGCCCCCTGGCTTATTGCTGTACACCCGGATGCCGCATCCTATTCTCGAGATCTCGGTTTGCAATTGGGAGTGGGTGGTCACGCGGCCCCTGTCATTTATGATCATCGCCCGCCCCTTCCCCGTTATCAGCTTAAATACGAGACGTTTCGGGAGCACACAGGACGGGTTATCAGTCAGTGCCGTCAAATGGCATATAGATACAGAGCAGCCGTGCAAACCATCGAAAGGCATAGCAGCATGACTAACGAAAAATGCGAGCAGCTTTTTGAACTGGCCTGCGCCCTCCACGACGCGGGCAAACTAACTCAGCAGTGGCAAGCTGCCATGAGGGCCTGGCAGGAATTCAAGGACTCCTCCAAGCTCACGGATGAGCCGTTGGCCCATACAGACTATGAACCCGAGGTTGATTGGCAGCAACAAAAACGGTTTCCAAAACAAGGGCCACATGCAATGGAAGGGGCCTTCGCCGTTAGTGGAGGTTTGCTGGAGCAGGGGTTGAGCGAAGATGTGTCGGCTGTGGTATGGACGGCGATTGCCAGACACCATGGTGCGCATACCCAGAGTCTCGGCTCTTTTCAATTGATCGACAGAGCATCGGAAATTGTACAAAAGTTAGTGCCGGAAAGCTTTGAGGGACGCTGGCATTTAGCAGACCAGCCCGACAGGGATGTGCAGGAAAGGTTCGCAAATGACCTCCTGTCCTTTCAGCGTCAAGGGGACTGTCCGCTTTGGCCCTTGTATGTCCTTATGGTGCGACGGTTACGATTGGCAGACCAGGGGAGCATGAAAAATAATCGATAAATATGCTTATTTTGGTTTTTGCATGTTATATTTTGTATTATTAATATATCAAATTTGGTAAGGGAATATTAACACGAAATATAACATTATGGCACAAATTTACACTAATACAACGACAGCGCGGGAGATGGATCTCCTAAAATGGATAAAGGAGACTTTTCCCGAAGGAGTGTTTAGGACTCAGGATCTAAGATTCAGACCGGAAATCTATCAACGATGGCGAGATTGGCCAATGATTCTATATAGATTGAGAAAAAAGGAATGGATCGTTCTCCTGGAGAAAGGGAAGTATGTTTTCGGTGACTTGTTATCCTCTCAGGCTGGCGATTCCTTTGTAATCGGAACCCGGCTCATTTCTCCTTCTGCCATTGCGTACCAGTCGGCCCTAAACCACTATGGTTGGACAGAGCAGATTCCGAACGTTGTGTTTGTGCAGACCATTAAGCAAAAGACCTCGAAAGAGATCTTGAATGTTCGTTACAAATTTATCAAGGTCAGGGCTCAAAAATTCTATGGCGTCAGGGACGAGTGGAGTGGTCCGGCAAGATACAAAATCACGGAGCCGGAAAAGACGATCATCGATTGTTTTGATCTGCCACAATATGCTGGAGGTTTTGTTGAAGCGGTCAAGGGGTTGTATGCTGCTCATAGGGATTTGGATAACGAGAAGCTCTGGCACTATGCAGCGAGTATAGGCAATCAAACAGTAATGAAACGCATCGCCTATCTTTCAGAGCTTTACGATCTGGAAAGTTTCGTCAAGTTTAGGGAAAAGGTTCTGGCCAGGCTTACGAAAACCTATTCCACTTTGGACCCCCTATCTCACCCGACAGGGAAAAGAACCTACCGATGGAAATTGTTGCTTAACGTCTCAGATCAAGCTCTTCTGAACATGGCAGAAGGGATATACTGATGTTAGCCCAGAATGAGTTAAGAGAAAAGTCTGCTTTATGGGGAGTGCCAGTTGAAACGGTGGATAAAGATTGGGTTTTGGGACATGTGCTGCGGGGGATTTTCAGCCTTGAATTGGGGCCTAAATTTGTATTCAAGGGTGGCACGTGCCTTAGGAAGGCATATTTTGCTGACTATCGTTTTTCCGAAGACCTGGATTTCACTGCTGTGCAGCCAGTGACCGACTCCGCGTTCCACCAGTTACTCGATCATGGCCTTAAACTTATTTATGAGGAAACGGGTATCCATTTCGGAGCGCTTGATGTCCAACAGCAACTTTTTGAAGATCGTCTGATGGGTTACCGGTTTTCCCTCCCCTTTTGGGGCGCTGCACACCCACGACACCGGCAGATTCCTGATCAGCGTCGATGGATGACAAGGATCAGGATCGATGTCTCTTTACGTGAAGAGATCTATCTGCCGGTAGCCCGTAAGTCCTTGTTGCACCCATACCCTGATTCACCGGTAACGGATAAGAAAATAACCGTTTATTGTCTGGAAGAAATGTTTGCGGAGAAATTACGTTCCCTCATTCAAAGATCGTATCTCGCCCCCCGAGATCTTTATGATCTCTGGTATCTCTGGTCTTATTGTCAGGACAAAATAGACTGGGCGGTAGTACCGGCAACGTTTGAGAAAAAATGTCGGGCAAAGGGCATAGAATTCAGCGACAGATCCGTTTTTTTCTCTCCAGAGAGGATATTTCAAATGAAAAAGCAGTGGGTTCCATCCCTGGGGAGTCACTTGAAAGCTATTCCGCCCGTAGACATGGCTATTGAAAACTTGCGGGAAGCGCTGTCACATCTTTTCGAATAAAGGGGAAAACAGTGGAATCCAAAATTCCAAAATCGACTGGTACCTATTCTGACCCACTGGAGGCGGTCGGCACGGCGGATCTTCTTGCGGAGCTAACAGGTGCGCCGGTCCGCATTGAGGATATAGGCGAGGCGTTTCACATACGTGTGGACGGTGGGACTCCACCTGTAGGCTGGACACCACCAGCACCCGGATACCCTTTTATCTTCGTGAGGGAGAAAGACGCGAAACGCCCGCAGGGCCGGGTAATCGATTACGACGAGGAGAGGAAAAAGGACGAGGCCGCGAGGCTATATAGAAAATCGACCGGAAAGAAAAAGGGTAAACTGGAGCAAGCCCTTAGGGAGCAAGGACTGCCGGAGCCTCAGCAACCGACGCGTGAATATCGTATGGCAAGCATCTTGGCCTCAATGCGCATGGGTTGGGACGCTGACAAAAAGCTTTATCGATGGATAGTCGAACATGCCGACAAAGCCCTAAATTGGGCCAAACAGCGTCTTGCCTCAGAGGAGAGCATTGAGCCGCCTATCCGCTTGAGCAACAGCCAATTCTTCTCGCCAGCCACTGGCAAGGGAGTCCATGCGGCAAAGACCGTGGCCAAATCACCTGGTGCTATCAGTAAAGAGGTGGTTGATCCATTTTCAGAGTGGATGAAATACCGTGGCGCCTATTCAGCCATGTTGCCTTACAGGGTTGGCAAGGACATCAAGGTGTATGTGATAGAACCCGGCGATATTGATGTTGCTGCCGTGAGAATCCTGCGGCATACGCTTATGGACCTTAAGCGGCATACGCTTATGGACCTTAATCTGTTGGGCGGTATTCGTCTGGATATCGAATCATCCTTAAGACTGGCAGAGCAGCTTATCCTCAAGAGCGATGTCATGGGGCGACAAATCGGCCTTCGCCGCAGGCGGCCAAATGAGGTCGTGCGAGGATTGCGACAGGCATTCTTCAAGAATTTGGGCACTGCCTCTGCCCTCATGAACGATGCTTTTATGCCCCTGCCAGGCTGGTTTGCAATCGTGGATAAGGAAGCCGCAAATGTTTTTCTGGCCATTATCGAAGAGCACATCGGCAGACGAAGAGGGGCAGAGCGAACATCAGGCTCTCTTGGCTCATTGGATGAATCTCACTCAGGCGATGTCCCCATCCTTCAGCAATACAGGAAATGGCTTACCACAGGGGAGTTGTCTGACTTTCTTGAGTTCACCGCTCGGTTTGCCGTCCACATAATTCAACGCCGCGCAACGAAAGAATGGGTAAAAGAATTGACTACTATTAACCTCAAAGAGTTTTTGATAAGGGGGTATCCGATGAAGACGGAAGACATAATCACTAATGATGGATTCTTATCCGTAGCCAGAGCTATTCGTAATGGGACTGTTTACGCTCTAAGCCTTAAGAAGAGAGAAGTACGTTTTGGATTGGCTCAGGATTGGAAGCAAAAAATAAAGGGCGGTAGCAAGTCTTTTATTCCCGTAATGTCCGATTTTGTTCAACAATACAACTGGGAAACGGAGCATAAGCTAAAGGGCAAAGGGCACACTGTTAGAAAAGACGAGTTGGATGAGGTATTCCGACTCATCGATGAGTGTGGAGCCGAGTTGGTCGGCATGCTTCTCCTAGCCTATGGGTTTGCCCGGGCACCGAAGACCGATTCTAGAGAGCAGTCTACCGAGGTTGAGTCATCGGACGCTGCCGAGATATAACTCCGAACCCAAAATGTTTTACAAAAGGAGAAAACTATCATGAAATTACATTCTTTAAGTATCTCCGGCCTTGCCACCCTGAATATGCATGCCCTCAATAACGAAGGGGCTGAGGGCAATGCACTGATGACTCGGATGGTAGAAATTGTGGATGAAAATGGCGAAAACCACACAGTCAATGCCATCTCAGGCGACATGTTTAAGCATATCCAGGCTGAACATCTTTACAACCTTGCAGGAGAGCAGGGTCTGAATCTTTGCCAGGGATGCAAGGTGTTTAGCGCCAATCGAATATGCGAGGATGAATCATTTACGAAGTCGTTTACTAAAGATACTCAAGATAGCCAGGTGCTGGCTACTGCGCTCAATACTTGCGTAATGGATGACTGTGAAGGGATTCTAATTACGAATAACAACAAGTCCATAGCTCGCAAATCGGTTGTGGAATTTGGCTGGGTGGTAGGACGGCCAAGTTCTACAAAGACAGAGTCTTACTTTCATGCCAAGTACGTACCTGAAGGCCGGGAAACAGGATCTGGCAGCGGGGAAAATCTTGGTCAAAACATTTTTCACCGTCCCGCCTCAAGCGGGCAATACGCCGTGGTTCTAAATCTTGATCTCTTCAGAGTGGGAATGAATGATATCACGTTAGCCTATACTATCGAGAAAACCGAGAGGGAAAAGCGTATCAAGGCATTGCTGCAATCAATACTCTACACATATATCAAGCCCAGCGGCGCCCACCGCAATACCCAGAATCCGCACATCGTTAACTTTGAGGGGATTATTGCCACCTCCTCATCCACGGTACCCGCACCTACTATCAGTGCTCTGAACAGCAACTATCCTGACGAAATTGAAGGGATTGCTCTGGCCCTTAATCGGATTGCGCAAGGAGCCATTAATACATATCGTTTCGACTCCATGAGCGGTTTTGCGGAAAAGATGAGCAACATTATTGAAAACATCGAGCCTCGGGGAGAATGATATGGCTAAACAATCGATAGAACCAGATCTAAGTGCGACCCCCACGAACCAAAGCATAGAGCAGTGGTTACTCATCAGATACCTTCCGACAACTCTGTTTAGCCTGCGCATGACGCACGCTACCAGCAAAGGCGGAAAGACACTTCTGGTTCCAACCCCTTATGCCGTAAAACTGGCCTTTATCGACGCCAGCTTTCGCATTGGTGACCCAGACTTGGCGGAGTCAGTGCTTGCCTGGCTCAAAGATCGCAAGGTGCGTTTCAGACCCCCTGAGCATTGTGTCGTACTGAACACATTCATCAAGATAAAGCAAGAAAAGCGCGGCGCTCCGAAGGGGATCTATGAATCTACTATTGCCTACCGTGAATTTTGTTATTATCGAGGCGAGTTAACCATTGCCATAAGCGTAGGTGGACTTGAAGCGAAGCAAATAGAGATGCTCAAAAAGGTGGCAGCACACATCAACTATCTGGGCAAGCGGGGCAGCTTTATGCAGTTCATCGGAACAGAGGATGTGGATATTCTGCCTGAAGGATTCACACATCCGTTGCATGATCCGATGTTGCGTCCAGGACTCTACGCCAAATCAAGCTTTCTGGATGATTTTGGGAAAGACGCCTTTGCCGACAAAAAACTCTTTGACCGCATCAGCACATATGGCAAAGGAACCGTTTCGCTCGGGAAACATCGAATATTGGTGCCCACGCTATTGCCGTACAGGCTGGTCAGGAGCAGCCGGGGTTTCAGCCATTACCGGAGGATTGA
>JAUVJO010000411.1 GCA_030592345.1 Deltaproteobacteria bacterium | reverse complement strand
TTCATTCACATATTTAATCTGCTCCTCGATCAATCGTCGTTCATAAAGATAATTTTCAATAACCTCTTCTTTGACCTCATGGGTCAATGCAGCAACAATGTCATTTTCCATGGCTTTTCCTCAGGGCTTTTGCAAACAGGGTGTCCGCTTGGCTCAAGTAACCCCAGATCCTTCTTGAATTTGGCAGGCACTGGGTCACGGAGTGTTGGAGTGGTGGAGTAATGGAGTGTTGAGAACAAACAACTAAGTACTTGAGTTTTAAGAGCTTTTGCTGCGCTTCATTCCAACCTTCCAACACTCCAGTACTCCAATCTCGCCAGCAAAGGTCATTTCACCGAATCTCCCCGATTTTCGTCCTGGCTAACAGGAATCTGCAAAAAAAGCCATAAAATCTTTTGTGTAAATCAGGGAAGTTCGGGGAAAATCAGTGAAGATTGCTGAAGATAAGGGAATTTCAGGGTATTGACATCATGGGAATTCTATTGTAAACGCAACTCAATTACTATCCGGCTTCCACCATTCCATCATTCCAATTGCGGAGCTAAGAGTACCAGGAAAATTAAGAATCAAATAGACTAAGAGGCAAAAAAACCAAATCGGGAAAACACTTCTTAGGCAAAACACTGGGACAAATAATTTCACGCCTGTCCGCCCGGTCCTGTTGCGCCAAAAACCAAAGGAGGGAAAAAATGAAAAGAACCGTATTTATGACCTTAGCGATATTGGCATTTGTCGTGAGCTTTTCAACCATGGGGGTCCCCCGCGTGCATGCGGACATAACCCTTCACTTCGAGTTTCCCGAACCGGTTGTTAAAAAGGCGATGGAAATAGAAGGCGCTCAATACTATTCCCTGACCATGAAGGGCCTGCCGACTTTTGGAGGTGTCGGCCGGCCCGAACTTCCCCTTTAGCCGGTACGGGTTTTGATTCCCTACGGAGAAGATGTTGAGAATATCGAGGTAAGCTATGGGGATAAGGTCAAGATAGAAGGTGCATATGCTATCATGCCTGCGCAACAGCCTGTTCCTACCAGCTATAAAGGGCCTTATCAACCTACACTCCCGGATCAGCGGGTCTATTCGTCAATAAAGGCTTTTCCTGACACCTTATCAAGGCATCTTTCAACACAAAGCAAACACGGGTACAGGATTGCCATAATCACCCTGAATCCGGTCGAGCATATACCTGCAAAGGGTGAGATTTCCTACT
Source organism: Deltaproteobacteria bacterium (assembly GCA_030592345.1). Lineage (GTDB taxonomy): Bacteria > Desulfobacterota > Desulfobacteria > Desulfobacterales. The sequence goes on along the minus strand of JAUVJO010000411.1, from coordinate 1,376 downwards.
ATAAGAGCATGGACTTGATTGTCAGGACCAAGTGGGCAGGCGGCGATATCAATAAATTTTTCAGGGCGAACGATAAAGACAGACAGGAGGTCAGGAATATAGTTGATAACCCGGAAGCAGTTGATACTTAGATAGGGCAGCCAAAGTCCACACCCCTTTCCGGAGGTTTTCGTCTAAACGGAGGCTCGTATTATCAGTATGTGATAATTACCAATGAAGCCCTGAAAAATGCCTCTAGCCAGTACACCTTTGACGACCTTGTGAATCACCGGATTTCCAGGGGCCTAAGCGCAACCATTGTGACTACAGAGTGGATATATGCCAATTATGATGGCACACGACCCGATGAAACGTCCGATGATCAGACCAGGATACGCAATTTTATCATAGATGCATATTGTAACTGGGGCACCACATACGTTCTACTCGGTGGTGACGGCGATGGCGCTGATGTGGGCGGTGAGAGCGGAGACAACATCATTCCTGCAAGGGGCTTTTATATTCAAGCTGGCGAGGAGACGGATTATAATATGCCGGCAGATATGTACTATGGATGTCTTGATGGCAGCTTTGACCATGATGGTGATGGACTGTACGGAGAACCCACAGACGGGCAGGCGGCCGGTGAGGTGGACCTGTTCGCCGAGGTCTACACAGGAAGGGCTCCTGTCGATTCTGATGGTGAGCTTTCAAATCTTGTCAAAAAGACAATAGAATATGAGACAATGTTTCTCAAGAAGGCATTGATGGTCGGACAAAAAATGTGCAATAACCCGCTGACAGGGGGCGGGGACTATAAGGACGAGATAAAAGACGGCTCAAGCAATCATGGTTACACTACAGTCGGCTTTCCTGGCAACTGGGACGTGGACACCCTTTATGATAGAGACGGGACCTGGGTCGTAGACGATCTTATATCGAGAATGAACGATGGGAGAGCCCTGATAAACCATCTGGGCCATGGCAGCAATACCAGTGCTATGCTAATGAATAACTCTATCGTGGATGGTCTTCAAAACAGCCACAGTTTTTGTTTATAGCCAGACATGTTACGCAGGGGCCTTTGATAACAGGAATTCTTCCGGCACCTATATATCGTCTGATTCTATTGGCGAGCACTTTGTGAAAACATCTCACGGCGCGTTTGCCGTGGTAATGAATAGTAGATACGGCTGGTACAACCCAGGCGGTACCAACGGCTCCTCCCAGCATTTTGACAGGGAGTTTTTCAATACCGTATTTGGCGATGAAATTGCGCGCCAGGGATTATATGGAGAGGGTGAGTGTGAATAATCAAGGGGGAGAAGGTGATGCTGATAGCTGGTGCCCCAGCATCAGCGCGGATGGCCGGTATGTGGCATTTTATTCTCATGCCT